>AKKQ01000096.1 GCA_000276965.1 Thiovulum sp. ES
CTCTTGCAATGACCTCATCGCTACCAAGAATTTTCATCACATCAACAACTGAGGGACTCTGTGCTGTTCCAACAAGTGCAATACGAATTGGCTGTGCAAGTTTTGCCATTCCAACTTCATTTTGCTCTAAGACTGTATTGAAACTATTTTCACAATCTCTATTTCCTCGAAGTTTTTCTAAAAACTCTTTTAGCAAACTCTGATTCAACTCTTTAAAATGTTTTTTCAAACTTTTTGGATCATATTCAGTTGGTTTTTCAGCAATTTTTTTAACTTGATTTTTCAATTCAAGAAGAGTCGAACATCGATCTTTTACAAGTTCAATAATTTCACTTTTTCCATCAATTTTTTCAGCAAGTTCTCTGCTTGATCTCTTTTTTAAGAATTCACCATTTATCCAATTCAATTTATCTTTTGAATAAATTGATGCACTTTTACTAATATTTTTCGGATCGAAAAACTCTTTCATCTCCTCAATTGTAAAAATTTCCTGATCTCCGTGTGACCAGCCAAGTCGAACTAGAAAATTTAAAAGTGCTTCTGGAAAATATCCGAGTTTCTCATATTCCATAACATCTGTCGCACCATCTCGTTTTGAGAGTTTTTTTCCATTCTCATTATGAATCATTGGAACATGATAAAAAGTTGGCAGTTGAAAATGAAGTGCATCATAAATAACTTGCTGTTTCGGTGTATTTGAAAGGTGATCATCACCTCTAATAACTTCATTCACTCCCATTAAATGATCATCAACAACAACAACAAAATTATAAGTCGCTGAACCATCAGCACGAGCAATAATAAAATCGTCAAGTGTATCTTCTACTCGAAATTCAATTCTTCCCTTGATTTTATCATCTACAAAAATCGAACCACTTTGGGGTGCTTTAATTCTGATTACAGGTTTCACATCTTTTGGAGGAGTTCCTGTAAAATCTCGGTATCTCCCATCATATCGCGGTCTCTCTTTTTTCGCTTCTTGCTCTGCTCTCAATTCTGCTAACTCTTCTTGAGTCATATAGCATTTATAAGCTTTTCCGCTGTCAAGAAGTTGTTGAATATATTTTTTGTAAATATGTGATCTTTCACTCTGTCGAACAATCTCATCATCGCTCTCCATTCCAACCCATTTAAAAGCATTTAAAATTGCATTGACAGCATCTTCGTTGTGCCGACTCTGGTCTGTATCTTCAACTCGAAGTAAAAATTTTCCGCCATTTTTTCTAGCCCAAAGCCAATTTAAAAGTGCTGTTCGCAGTCCGCCAATATGCAAATATCCAGTCGGACTCGGTGCAAAACGAGTAACTACCATTTTAATCCTGTTTTTTGTGAAATACTAACAAACAAAAAATTATTCCTACTCAATTAAAGTCCGAGAAGTTTTAAAAGTTCAGAAAATTTGCTTTCAAAATAATATGGTTGAGTTTCAAGTTGGTTTTTGGTGAAATCACATTTTTCCCAAATTCCAAACCTTTTTCTGTCAAAGATTTAAAGGGACTGACCTGATTGCTAAAATTTCGCAATGAAGAGAATAAGAAAATATAAAAAATATTCAAGATTATCTGATACTGAAAAAGAATTTATTTACAGATCATACGGAGAAAATGTTGGGCAAAGAGCTTTGTCAAGAATACTTAAAGTAAGTTTAAGCACAATCCAATACCACTATAAAAAAATGAGAATATTTAAAGAGAAATTCGAAGAATTTATGTCGTCAATAAAAGGAAGAACTTTCTTTGCTTATTTAATTATTGATGATCTTTACACTTTTTATAAAAAGAAATCGCAAAAGGTTTATGTTTGGTCTGCTATTGCCGTAGATATCGAAGGAAATCAGCATTACTTTTATCATTTATCAGAAAAAAAAGATAATAAAGCTCTGTTAGAATTTAAAGAAAAACTGCCAAATGTAGAGATAGTTTTTTGTGATGGAAATGTTAGTTATAACTCTGTTTTTGTAGATAAAGCAACAATGAAAAAAATCTGTATTTACAAACCTTGTAGAAAGCCTTAATTCTAGTTTAAGAAGCAAAATTTCGTATCTTACAAGAAAGAGCGATAAACATGCAAAAAGTTTTGAATGGTTAGATTTCAGATTATCACATTTTTTCTATAATAAAAACTTTTACGAGGAGCTATTAGGTCAGTCCCTATTAATTCAGCTAATTCTCTTTGGTTAAGATTTAAATCTTGACAAGTTTTATCGACAATGTTTATCTCCAAAAATCCCCTTTTGACTTTTTTAAATTTTATCAATTTGAGAAGATGTCCATGTCAAGTCATGAACTTGTTTCAGGTGGGCTTGTCCCGTGCTAGATACGGGGAGGGACAGAAGCCCGTCCCAAAACTTGCCCCGTGCTTGATACGGGGAGGGACGGTAAAAAATTTTAAATCACAAAATTTAACAAAAAAAAGAACCCCGTACTTGATACGGGGCTATAAGTCACGGACACAAACAGCAAAGTTATTGTTTGTCTGATCGAGCCAATAGTCGTCCCCACTGCTGAACTTGACAACCCAAGATCTGGAACTATTATTTTTCCTTATACTCCAATACCGAGAGTTTTTGCTTTGCAAATTTCGGAAACTATTTTTGTTTTTTTGTGCTATTTTTAGTTCATCTTTGTTTGGAAGTCTCCAATTTGAGAAACCAAGAAGTCGAAGTTTTTCACAATATTCACAAGCACTTTCCCACCAAATCTTTTCTGGCAAATCGAAATCTTGAAACATCAAATTTCCAACGGTGATTGTTTTTGAAGCAATTTCTTCTCGTTCTCGTTCTCGTTCGATTTCAACTAAATCTATTTTCTTGATTTTTCCAATAAAAGTTTTGTTTTCAAAATTGGTTGAAATTTTTTCAACAAAAAATCCTTCAACTTCTTTAAAAAGTTCTACTTTCTCAAATTTTGGAATATCTTCAAAAATTGACTCTTTTTTGAAAATCTTTTTGTCAATAAATTTTGGTTGCTTTTCAAAAACATCAACTGTTTTGTATTTTGGAATATCTTCAAAAATATCAACTGTTTTATAAATTGGTTGATTTTCAAAAACATCAACAGCTCTATAAATTGGCTGCTCTTCAAAAATATCAACCATTTTGTATTTTCGTTTTTTTTCATAAACTGGTTTTTCTTCGGTGGCAAACCAACCTGTTTTTACCGTTTCAGTCCCAATATAAACCTCTTCAAAACCATCAAAAACTTTCTCACTGCCAACTTTCACTT
The DNA here is from genome assembly GCA_000276965.1 of Thiovulum sp. ES. Lineage (NCBI taxonomy): Bacteria > Pseudomonadati > Campylobacterota > Epsilonproteobacteria > Campylobacterales > Sulfurimonadaceae > Thiovulum > Thiovulum sp. ES. The sequence continues at coordinate 3,225 of AKKQ01000096.1, forward strand.
TTTTTGTGCCGTCCTGAATTTCTTTCGTTCCAGTTTTGACTCTTTTGAAACCATCCCGAACTTTTTTTGTTCCAGTTTTGACTTTTTTTGTGCCGTCCTGAACTTCTTTCGTTCCTGTTTTGACTTTCTGAAAACCATCTTGCACTTTTTCAGTCCGAACAAAAACATCTTTTTCACCAACTTTAACCGTTTCCATTCCAGTTTTCACTTTTTTGAAACCGTTTGGAATTTGGTAACTCTTTTTGACAAAATGGAAATCGAAATTTTTCACACTGCTTTTGAAATTTTTTGCAAGATTTCGAGGAACTGAAATTGAAAAATCTACTTTTCCACCATAACGAGATTGAGAAACTGTTTTAACTTTAAACTCTTCACGATCTGCATTATATTCCATCTCGATTTTTTGAGAACCGAGCCATGAATTGAGAATTTCACTCCGATTTTCAACAAACCATTTTTCAACTTTTTCTAAAACAGATTTTCGTTTTTCGAGATATTGTGTTTCAAACTCAATTTTCTCTTCATTGAATTCCATTTGAGCAAATCGTTTTTCCATCTCCCAACTTTTACGGGAATTCTCCAAACTATCTTGATACTCACTTTCCAAAATTTTCTGATCTCTCTCAAAATCTAATTGCCGTTGTCGTTTCTCCATTTCCCAACTATTTTGACGAATTTGGAACTCTGTCGTTGTCTCAAACTCATCTTTTGGGGCTAATTTTTCCATCGGCTCTAGCTTTGCTAAAACTGGTTTTTTCGGCTTGACATAATCTGGGAAAGAGAAAGTTTTATCAAAAATAGCACTCTCTTTTTCAACTTTTGCTTTTTTGAGTTCAAAATTTTTCTGATTTTCATAAACAGCTTTTGGAATCTCATCAAAAGTCTTAAAATTACTAAAATCGACATGGAACTCTTTGAAATCTTTTCCTCTCCAAACGAGAGAGTTTTTGATTTCTTCATTCTGATTTTCTGAAACAAATTCTAGATTTTTTTCTCTTTTCTGCTTCTCTTCTAACTCTTTTTTGATTTTACGAATATTTTCTAATTCTCTTCTTTCTCGCTCTTTTGCCTCTTTCTCAATTCTCTCAATTTCAGCTTGTTGTTTCTCGTAATTCATAGAAGCAGAAGCATTTTTGAGTGATTTTTGAAAACTCTCTATTTTTTGCTTGTAATCTTTTTCAGCTTTTTGGAACTTCTCTTTTTCTAAATTTAGATTTTTTTCAGCTTTTTCACGATTCTCTTTTTCGGTAAAAATCTCATTTTTAAACTTCTCAAGAAAATTTAATGAGTTGCTTTTTTTCCACTTTTCCCAAACATTTTCGCCAAAATATTGGTTGTTGCAAAAAAGGTT
>AKKQ01000097.1 GCA_000276965.1 Thiovulum sp. ES
AACAACTGGAAAACTCGCTAGTTATCTTAAATTGCGAAAGAAAAAAGTTCTAATTGCTGCGGCGGACTTACAAAGAATGGCTGCGGTTGAGCAATTAAAACAACTTTCCGCACAAATCGAAGTTGATTTATATTTTGATGACAACGAAAAAGACCCTGTAAAAATTGTCAAAAGTGCATATGAAAAAGCTGAAAACGGTCTTTACGATGTTCTTCTTCTTGATACTGCTGGGCGACTTGCAATTGATGAAGAACTTATGCAACAGTTGAAAGATGTTAAAAATGCTGTCTCTGTCGATGAGGTCTTTTATGTTGCCGATTCCATGACAGGTCATGATACTGTCCGAACTGCTCTTAAATTTAAAGAAGAGATTGGAATTGATGGTGTAATTCTTTCAAAATACGACAGTGATGTAAAAGGTGGTGTTGCAATTTCTCTTGCTTCTCAAGTTGGTGTGCCTCTCAGATTTATCGGGACTGGTGAAAAAATTCCTGATTTCGACCAATTTATTCCTGAAAGAGTTGTTGGGCGAATTCTTGGTTCTGGTGATATGGAAACCCTTCTTGAAAAAACAAATCTTGTTGTTTCAAAAAAGAGAGCTTCTGAATTAAATAAGAAAATCAAAAAAGGTGCTTTTAATTTTAATGACTTTTTAGAACAAATCGAGAGTTTTGGCAAACTTGGAGGAATTCAGTCGGTTGTTGGAATGCTTCCAGGAATGGGAAAATTTGCACAGGAAATCAAAGATTTAGATATTGATAATTCAATTGAGATGCGACGAATGAAAGCTGTTATTTATTCAATGACTCCAAAAGAGCGAGAAGACCCAAATCTTTTAAATAATAGTCGTAAAAAGCGACTTGCAACAGGTGTTGGCCTTGATCAACTTTATGTAAATAAAGTGCTGAAACAATTCAAAAGTGCCTCTAAAATGGCAAAAAAACTGGGTGGAAAAAATTCAATGAAAGATGTTGGTTCAGCTCTTCAGATGATGCAAAATGGTGGAATGAATCAAAAAGGTTTTCCAAGACGATAAAATTAACTTTAAAACATAAATTTTAAATAAAGTAGTAGTGCTATAATTAAGCACTACTTAAATTTGTTTAAAATTGGAAGTTAATGTTAAACGATATTGAAAAATTAAAAAAAGAGATACATAAAGTTGTTATCGGGCAAGAGAAACTTGTTAATTCTTTACTAATTGGACTTTTCTCAAATGGGCATATTCTTGTCGAGGGAGTTCCTGGATTAGCAAAAACAACAGCAATTAATACTCTTGCAAAAACACTAGGATTGGATTTTAAAAGAACACAATTTACACCAGACTTGTTGCCGAGTGATATTTTGGGTGCTGAAATTTATAATCAAAAAAGTTCCGAATTTAAATTAAAAAAAGGTCCAATCTTTACAAACTTGCTACTTGCAGACGAAATAAATCGTGCACCCGCAAAAGTTCAGTCTGCACTTTTAGAAGTTATGCAAGAAAAACAAGTTACACTTGGTGATGAGACGATAAAATTAGAACCTCCGTTTCTTGTTTTGGCCACACAAAATCCGCTTGAGCAAGAGGGTGTTTATCCGTTACCTGAAGCACAACTTGACCGTTTTATGATGAAAGTCGTTGTTGGATACAACACTGAAGCTGAAGAACTACAAATTCTTGAGCGATTTACAAGTTCTAGAAAAATCAGTGTCGATGAGGTCATCAATCGAGACCAAATTACAAAGATTAAAAGTGAAATTGAGAAAATTCATCTCGACGACCAAATCAAAGAGTATATTGTAAAACTTGTTTTTGCAACTAGGTATCCTGAAAAGTTTGGTTTGGAAAATCTTAAAAAATATGTCTATTCTGGTGGTTCGCCTCGGGCTACAATTGATTTGACAAAAGTCTCAAAAGCAAAAGCATATTTAAATGGAAAAAATTTTGTTTCTCCGACTGATATTGCCTCCGTTATTTACGAGGTTTTACGACACAGAATAGTTTTAACTTATGAAGCAGAATCAGACGGATTTACTTCTGATAAATTAATTGAAAATATTCTTCAAACGGTTAATATTCCGTAGTTTTGTATTTTGAAATTACAAGGTATTTTTCTTCTTATTTTTCTCTTTTTTGAGATTGTTGGATATTTTTATATAACTTCTGTTCGGGATAAAGAAGTTAATGACATTTTAAATCATAGTGTTGAGCAAAATAAAATTTTGTATAACTCTCTTATTGAATCTTTTCAAACCCGTTCAAATATGATTTTTGATTCTCTCAATGATAAGAGTGTTGAAATTTATACTTTTTTAAAACATGGATGGAGTGAAGATGAGGGTAGAAGAGAGCTAAAAAAGGCTTTTAGTGAAACTTTTAATTATTTAAAAGAGAAATATGGTATTGAGCAACTCCATTTTCATACTGAAGATGGTCGGTCCCTTTATCGTTTTCATGAACCAAAAGTTTTTGGAGATTCTTTAGTTGGTTTTAGAGAATCATTAAAAATAATGCAAAAAGATAAAAAAGTGGTTCGCGGTTTTGAAGAGGGTTTGACTTTTAACTCAATCCGAAATATCTACCCAATTGTTTTTGAAGGACAATTTTTAGGTAGTGTTGAGATAAATTTCTCATTTAAATTTATTCGAAAACGAGCTGTTCATATTCTGCCGTATCAATATAGCTTTATACTTTATGACAAAAATAAAGTTTTGGAATCAAGAAGGTGTTTTGACAAATTTCAGAAAAATTTCCTCTCACAATATTTCTATAATGATTTTGGTTCAAAAATCTCTTGTAAAAATCTTGAAAAAATGATTGAGGCAAATAGACCACTCCAAGATATAAACAGAATGATCCAAACAAAAGTTGAAGACAAACTTTTAAAATTTGAAGAGTTTGCTGTTTTTAAATCCTATGAAGACAAATTTTACAGTGTCTCTTTTATTCCAATGAAATCTATTTCTGGAAAAAGTTCAGCATATTTTGTTGCATATGAAAAAAACAACAAAGCAATTCAGCATGAATTTGAATTGATGAGAAGCAGAATTCTTATTCTGACTCTTTCACTCTCAATTATTTTCTCACTTCTTTACCTTTTTATCTCTAAAGAACTTGAAATGAGAGATTTAAATAGAGAATTAAAAATTAAAATTCGTGAAGAGATTGAAGCTAGTCGGAGAAAAGATCGAGTTATATTACAGCAATCAAAACTTTCAGCAATGGCAGAAATGATAAATTCCATTGCTCATCATTGGCGACAACCTCTAAATAGAATCTCTTTAGAAGTTTTAAATATAGAAGAGGACTTTTTTTACGGAGACTTGAGTGAAGAGACTCTACAACAACATAGCGAGGGAATAAATCAGAGTCTGCAATATCTCTCAAGAGTAATTGACGATTTCCGTGAATTTTACAAACCTCCAAAAGAGCAAGAACAAACAGACATCTCTCTTGTGATAAAAAAGAGTGTTGAGAACATAAAAAAAGATGGAATTAGGATTGACATCCGAAACTACTTGACTGATAAATATGAAATTAGCTTTTGCGAAGAGTTTAATCAAGTCATTCAAAATATTGTCAAAAATGCAATTTATGCGATTAAAAAGCTTGAAATTGAGTCTGGTCTAATTATTATTTCACTTTCAGAGAGGAATGAAAATGGAATTCTTGTTTCAATAAAAGATAATGCTGGAGGAATTGATAAAGGAATTTCTGATAGGATTTTTGAACCATATTTCACAACCAAAAATGAAGATGAAGAAGCAACAGGCATGGGGCTTTATGTCTCTAAAATTATTGTTGAAACGAATATGGATGGAGAGTTATCTTTTGTGCCACACGAAAAAGGTAGCGAATTCCAAATTAACTTAAATTAAAAAAAAAGGCTGTCATATCAAAAAAGCTAAAATTCCTGCTTTTGCAGGAATAAAATGGTCTATTTTAAATTTTCGAGTTTTGCTTTTTCTTCTGTAACTTTTTGGAGCTTCTCTTTTTTTTTAAGATGATATTGAACTGTTCGGAGATAAACTCCCAAAGTTCTTGCAATGGCTCTTTGACCTATATTTTCATCATGTAATTTAAAAATTAGCTCTTTTTGTTCTTCTGTCAATCTTTTGTATGGCTTATATTTTTTTATTGTATTCATGGGTAGAATTATAACAAGTTATTCAGTCCCAAATATTGAGTGTAAAGTGAAGAACTCCGCCCTAAAGAGCGGAAGCTTCCTAGAAACTCCAGACTATTGTCCAGATATTATGTAGGCTTAGACGGCACTTCCTACCGCAATTTTTAATTATATCAGTTTTTATAACTTGGTTTTCGTTAAACTATGCGATATACATTTGGAATTATAACATGGTTTTGTGCCTTACATCACCACCATAAATGGCGATGGTTTTCGGCACGTGTGCTAAAGAAAACAGTTTAGGCTTTACAGCTGAAACTGAGATTTAAAGCCTCAGTTTCAGTAGTTTTTCTTAAGAGAAGAGTTACTAAAACCTGCACAAATTAAACATTTTGCAGGTTAAAACCATAAAATAATGGTCAAGAAACCCT
>AKKQ01000098.1 GCA_000276965.1 Thiovulum sp. ES
TTAGAGTCTATCTTACCAAAGACTAACACTTTATCTGCTTTAAACATATATGCTTCTAAATACAACCCTAGAATAATTGTAACCTCTCCAAAAGAATACAGTTTAATAGATACTGACGGAAACTTATTGTTTAATTTTCCCTTTTCTAATACTAGTAATCATTCTATTGCAGTTAATCAGGTAACAGAGGAGTTTTTACATCATAACGGGTCTAACCTTTCCTTGATGTCTAACGATACTTCAGAAAGTGGTTTTATGGCTTTTCTGGAGTCTAATGTTGCTCCTATGTCTTTTTATAACACTCCAGACGAAATGCCTCCAGTGTTACATAATCAGCCAAGATTTATTCATGAAGTTCATACTTATGTGAATTCTTATGCTCCAACGGTAATATTTCAGTTAGGAGTCTTATCTAAAGGTTCTACTCAATCCTTTACTATAATTGCAGACGAGGTCTCAGATAAGGTAGCTAATCCTGAAGCTAAATTAACAGACACTTACTCTATTGGTAAATGGTCATCATGGGCAGATAGTGAGTTCTATAAAGACTTAAACTGGGAAGTGTCATATGATTATAATGAGCAAACTAGAAACGGAACTTGGACACTTTTAAATACAGGTAAAGGTTTGAAAACAGGTGGAACTAAGGAAACTAACGGAGCTATGTGTGATATTGATAATGCTAAAGTCTATGTAAGATTTACAATGCCTCCTCAAGATAGTAATTCAGTAGTTCATTTAGGGCTTATTGTTACACAGGAAGAGCTGTTATAGATGTTGCCAAGAGGCGGACGAATTGTTTTACAGCAGAACTTACAGAGTTCTAAGCTTACTTCTAAACAGCTCTCCTCTCTATCTAATTCTACTTGTGAGGGCGAACTTAAGAATAACTTACATGCGGATAGAGACCCCTTACCAGAGGATAATTATCTAGACGGATATACAGAGGGTTCTACATGGTTTAATACTAAGACTGGAGCTTCTTTTGTCTGTCTAGAGACTAATGAGTGGCAGACTATATGGAAAAATGTAACAGAGAACTCTCTGGGGATACATAATACATCATCTTTTTTAGACATAAATAACTTAGATGACCTTTATTCTATAAATATATCTCATCTAAAAGTGAAAAGAGTTCTAAATATTTACATAGTAGATACAGTCGTAGTGTTATCAGGGTTTTCTGTAAATTATGCTTTAGGGATAATAACATTTCCTAAAATTGAAACTTTAACAAGAAAGGCTATTATAACTTATGAATAGAAAATCTATATATCTAACTTTTTCTCTTAGAAACACTCACACATTTTCTAAGAGACTTAGAGAAACGGTAACAATTTTATGGGTCTAAATCTGGATATTCAGTATGAGTTTCAAATCTCACAAGGAGAGTCTTTTGCTTTAGATATAAACTTAAAAGACTCCTTCGGGCAGGTAAAAGAGTTAGACACAGGCTGGAAATGTAGATATGTTCTAAAATCAACAAATACACTCTCCTCCTCGGACACTAAAGCTTATTTTCATAATGTCGTGCCTGTAACTGGCTCTAAAATTTGTATAGATATTCCTCCAGAGGTTACTTATAAAATTCCTGTTTCTAAGAAACCTTATATCTTATCTATAAAAATACACAATAAATCTTTACAACTGAGTAAAGAGTTTTATTTTTATCTAAGTATAACACAAAGTGTCGTGAATTCTCTATATTAAGGATAACTAATTGGCTAATTATATTTTAGGAGCTTCAACTTATGTTGAAATGAGCAACACACTACCCTTTATTTTCAGGCTGAGCGACGAGGCTTTAGGTTTGGAAAACTGGTCAGCTTCTTCCTTAAACATTGATACAGAAGAAATAAAGAAAGTCTCCGTTACAGTTAAAGAGGTCTCAACCTTTCCTGTAAAGGCAGATATAGACGGGTTTCACCCTGCAGGAACTACTAAACTAACCGTAGTAGATAGCTCAGCAGTAACTCCAGACACTCTTTATCGGATAAACAATTCCGTTTTCAAGGTGGTGGCTGTTGAATCTTCAAATCATATCTTGACTTTAGATAGGAGAATTCCTGCAGATATTGATAGCTCTTCTGATGCAATAGTTTCATTAAAACTAGTGGAAAATCCTTCTTTACTAGGAGTCTATAAAGCTGAATTCGTGTTAAACGAATTAGGTAGATTTGTTCTATCTGTGGATAACATCCATAAAGGACAGAGACTAATAAATCCTGTAGATACAGTCGTAGAAGTGGTTACAACTCTTGACAGCTCTACAGGTTTTAATGGGCGAATTAACACAGTTTCTAATAAGGGTATATCATGAAACCCTTAATTGAGTGGGCTGAGCTAGAGCCTACCAGAGGTAGAAAGGTTGCTCTTTTTACATCAATCTTCTCATTTATCTTATTAACCTTTATAATTTTAGTTCTATATGCTTTTGGATTATCAGATAGACTAGAGGGGTTCTTTAATTATTATACTTCCCTAGGGTTACTAGCTGTTACCTCCGTAGGGTTCTATACAGGAACTTCTCCTAAATTTCCTACTATATCTAAAGGTTAATCTATGTGGAAGACTATATTAGCAGTAGTGATAAGCATATTGTCTTTTAAGATAGCTCAGAGAAACAGCAGAAAGAAGTCTGTAGCCTTACAGGAAGCTGAAAAACAATCTGAGAAAGATTTTGAGGCTGAAAGAGATACGGCTAATAGTGTTCGTAAAGTCTCAGAGGTGGTTCTAAATGAGAAACTAATTTTATATGATAAAATAGATAGTTCAGAAAAAGATAGTTACAGAGTGAAGCTATGAAGTATCTATTTTTTATGCTATCTATTCTTATAACTTCATGCTCTTATAAAGAAGAGGTCTTTGTTCCTGTTGAGCCAATCTATCCTAGACTTAAGGTTTATGAACTAAATCAGACCTACGAGATTGAGGCTTATAATAGAGACAATTATGTCTGTATTGATACTTGGAAAGCTTGTCTCCCTAAGAATGAATTTAAGCTTTTACATAGCTACACATCTTATCTAAGATATGTGATAAAGCTATACAGAGAGCAGACAGTTATCTACAATAAACATTACGGAGACAATAATGACAGAACAGATGACACATCTAAATAAGATAAAAGACAGCTTAATAAGTGCAGTTCATAGTGGCGACAAGTCAAATGAGCTATATCTAAAAGTAGTCTCTTTATTGAAAGACTATCCAGAACATAGTGATATATTAGACATAATCTTATTATTGAATAGTAATTTAAACACAGACAATACAAGGTTTAGAACAGTAATCGTGAATGCTATCAGAGATATGATTTCTATAAAATTGAACAGTATGCAAGTTATAACAGATCTAAGTGATAGAGTCGATAAGTTAGAACATGCTAAATCTATAACAACTATAAAGGGAGACAGTTGTGAGCTTCCTAGCTCAACTCAAGATATAGGAAAATCTATTCCTACATCTGGCACACATTTTACTGTCTTAGTGCATACTGTGTTAAAAGCTTTTACAGAAAATAAACATGTCTTTATGGGAACTGTTACATTTGTAACCTTATATGTTGCATATTCCTTTAACCCCTCTGCAACTGACCATGTAATAGGTCTAATAAAAAGCTTATTGACAGGAAATCATAATGTGGAATAAACTAAAATCTTTGTTTAACTTAGGGCATAAACATACCTATTCATATATTTCTCCTAGAGAGCTGGAAAAAGACTCTTATGCTAAGAATATACATGAACTCCCTATCCCTAATAACACTTTAAAAACCATCTTATTGATGGACGATGATGTAGGGGCTTTATCTTTTCTATCTTATGATTTAGAGTTTCTAAGTCTTATTCGAGGTAAGATAAGGGATGGCACTATTCTTAAGTCTATAGGAGACACTAACAGTTTTCGAGCTTACACAGATCTATATAGAGCTATGTCTGTCTCTCAAATTGAATTCTTAAAAACTTTAGATTTATCTTCTTATAATATCGTAAAATCTAGTGGCTCTATGGCAGGGTTCTCAGTAGAAGACGCTATAAATAGAGGCTTGAAAGTAGATATTGCTATCTTAGATATAATCTTAGGAGGCTATAAAAAAGTAGAATCAGAGGTCATTCTATACGACGGAATTGATATTCTAAAAATGTTACAAGATAGCAATAAATCAGTCTCCTACTTGTTCTATACTGGGACATTTTTAGGTAAATATAGTCAAGAAGCTATAAAATTTAGAGACTTAATAGGAGAGTCTTTGGAAACTTTAGAAAGAAAATCTATAACTAAAGGCTTTGATACGGTTAAAAGAAGACTAGCTAT
>AKKQ01000099.1 GCA_000276965.1 Thiovulum sp. ES
CCAAATAAAAAACAAAATAAAACTATTAACAATTGATTTTAATTATTATGTTAGAATACATAGAGAATATATTTATGGTGAAAAGAAGTTTCTAAAAGCTTCAAAAGTTATCGAGACTATTCTTTTTGGAAATATTTTACCTGCGGTTGTCTATTTTATAAATGATAACGAGCAATTTGAAATTGTTGACGGTCAGCAAAGATTAGTTAGCATTATAAAATATATTTCCAATGAATATCCATTAAATTTTGACGAAACAGATGATGCTTTTATGCTTAAAGGTTTCTATTTTAAAGATTTAAAACAAGAGTTAAAAAGTCTAATTTTAAATTATGCATTGACTTTAATCAAAATTACAACTGACGACTCAAAAAGAGTTACTGATGTTTTTTTAGATTTGAATTATCAGCCTGTGCCAGTTACCCAAAATGAAATTGCAATATCTATTTTTTACGGTTCAATAGCAAAAGAGGCAAAAAGACTTCCAAAATCTGGAGCTGGACAATTTGTCGATTTTCCAGTTATTTGGCAACTTTTTGGACATCAAAAGGCATATAAAAAAGATGGAAGTTTTTCAATTCAAAGCAAAGATAAAGGTGGCTCTTTAGCTTTTGAAGTTTTTAAAAACATGGCATCTTTTGTAGAAAAAAGAATATGTGTGAATAAAAATAGAAATTGGATTAAAAGTCAAATTATCGAAAGTGGAGAACAAGATATTTCTGTTTTTAATTTAGATAAATATTTGGAAATTTCAAACTTTATTGCAGAAGTTTTTAAAGAAGAAATAAGCAGTAAAGAGAAAGAAAATTCTCCGTTCTTTGCAAAAATTGGCGAAAAAGAAACAATAAGATTTATTCCAGTTTTGGCAGACTTTTTATACCTTGGACTTCTAGAAGTTAAAGATGTTGAAAAAGAGAAATTAAAAACAATTTATAACTCTTTTAAGATTAGGGTTTTAGAGGGTACTGCAAACGAAGAAACTTTAAATAATTTAAAAGATAAGTTTATTGTTGAATTAAGGAGAAATATTTGAAACAAGGAACACTTTTTGAATTTGAAGATGAATTGAGTCGGTTAGAAGAAGAACGAATCAATCAATTAGCTTCAGATATTAACAAAATCAAAAGCAGTTATGAAATTTCAAAAGAGAGATTTGAAAAATCAAATTCTAAAAAATCTATCAACACAGTTTTGAAAGGAATTAAGGCTAGTGCTGATCCAATAGGACTTCTTCCAAGTGCAATGACTTTACAAAAACATTATGAGAATTTAAATAAATTCTCATAAGTTTCTGAACTTTCTTTAGAAAATCATGAGGATTCTGTTTTTCTTCAAAATTTTTATGGCGTATTTTTTAAGTCTATAAATGGTATTTCAAAATCTAAAAAAGAAGAAATTCTAAAAAATGATGAACTTTTAAAAGAGACTGTTCTGTTTTTTAAAAGATTAGATGATTTTCAAAATTTGTCAAGAGAAGATTTGAAAGATGCCATCTCAATTTATAAGTTAAAAGTTGAAAATGGTGAAGAAAAAGCTGAATTGCTTATTGAAAAATATAAAAACAGCTCTCTTTTTAAACAAAACATGAAAGAAATTGTTGCAATCTATAAAACGGCAATTGAGTCTGGCAAAGATTTTGATTTTGTAAATGAGAATATTGTTTCTCTTCTTTCTCAATTTATTGTGTTAAAAAGTCAATCTAAATTTAAACATGCTCTTGTTTTGGAAATGGACTTAAAAAATTTTCTTATTGGACAAAAAGGAGAACAAGAGATTGATTTAGAACTTTGGGCTTATGGAAAAATTCTAACAAATAATTTGAAAGAGAGTAAAAAAACAAAAGTTTTAAAAGAAAACATTTCAAATAATTTTACAAAGAAACTAGGAAGCAAATTATTGAAATTGCAATCTCCAGCAAAGAAAGATAAGTTCGAGTTTGAAAAGTTTGTTTTAAAAATTGAGAATGAAAAAGACAGAGTTTTAAAAATTATTGAAAACTCTTTAAAAATCTAAAAAAGATTATTTTGTCGGATTTCTCCGACAAGGATTAAAATATCAGTGCATCGTCTCGAATTTCATTTGTCTCTTTTATTGGAGGCTTTGAAACATCTGTAAAATTTTCTATAACTCCATTAAATTCAAAAGTTCTAACACCTGCGGGTTTGTCAAATCTTCTTTTTATGTATGGTTTCATTTTAACCAACTCTTTATAGAATTCACCAGCAACTGGAGCTGCCATTGAACCTCCACCCGCACCTCTTAAAATAGGTGTATTATCATCATTCCCAAACCAAACATGCAGTTGATAAGTTGGTGTAAAGCTGTTGAACCAAACATCTTTTCCATCGTCGGTTGTTCCAGTTTTCCCAGCAATATCAAGACCATTAACTCTTGCTCGTTTTCCAGTTCCACTATTGCTATTGACTGCATTTCTCATAATATCTAAAACTAGGTAATTTTGCTCTGGAGAAACAATTTTTTTTGTTTTGGTGGTCTCTTCAAAAATAATAAATCCATTTTTATTTGAAACCTCTTTTATCAGTTTCAAGCTATGTTGTTTGCCTCCATTTGAGAGCATTGTATATTTTTCAGCAAGTTCATACATTGAAGTAGCATAACTTCCAAGTGCAGTTGATAAGTTACTCGGCATATCTTTGAAGCCATATTCAATTAAATCTTTATGTACATTTGAAGCACCAACCATTCTAACCATGTTGATAGTTGCGAGATTTTTTGATTTCATAAGTGCCTCTCGAAGAGTTATAACTCCCTTTACCTTTTTTGTATAGTTTTTTGGCTTCCAATACTCATCTTCACCTTTTTCATTAGAGTATTTAAAAGTTCTTTCTATATCGTATAAAAGAGTTGCACCAGACAGCCCCATATTTATAGTGCTTTGGTAAAAAAACGGTTTTATACTACTTCCAACCTGACGAAAGCCTTGGGTAACTCTATTGAATTTACTATCTTTATACGAAACACCACCAAGCATTGCAAGAACTTCACCACTATTTTGCTGAATAAGAATAGAAGCACCATTTAGCTTATTTATAATATTCTCGTCAACTTTTCGTCGTTCCTGTTTTTCAGTAATATTTTTATGTCCATTTTGAAGAGCAGTTCTTAAAATTTCTTGTAATTGAAGATCTATGGTTGTATTGATTCGATAACCATTTGTTCTTAAATCAGGCAAGTTTTTACCAATTCTTCGATAAATCTCATCAATAACATATGGAGCTACATTTTGTGTCTTTGTGCTACGAAAAACTTTTGGTTCTTCTACAATGGCATCATCAAATTCAACTTTTGTAATCCAATTTAAACCCTCATACATTCTAGTAACAACCCTATTTGCTCGACCAATTGAGTATTCATAATTTCTTGTTGGGTCGTAGAATGAAGGAGCTTTTATTAGTCCAATAAGAATTGCAATCTCTTTCATTGAGAGTGCATCAAGCTCTTTATGAAAATAACCTTTTGATGCTGTTCTTATTCCGTAATATCCACGACCAAAATATATAACATTCAAATATCGCTCTAAAATCTGCTCTTTTGAAAGATGTTTCTCAATTTCAAGTGAAAGAATAACCTCTTTTAATTTTCGTAATAAAGTTTTATCTTTAGTTAAAACAGTGTTCCTAACAAATTGCTGTGTAATTGTTGAAGCACCCTCGACCATTTTCATCGCATACAAATCTTTAAAAACAGCTCTAAAAATTGCTTCTAAATTAATTCCATTATGTTCAAAAAATGCTGTGTCCTCAATTGATAAAAGAGCTTCTATAACTTTTGGTGGAATGTCTTCAAATTTAACATAGAGCCGATACTCTTTACCAACAAAATTTGCAATTTTATCTCCATTTCTGTCAAAGACTTCACTGCTAATTTCCATTTTATATTGAAGAATATCTGCTGTTTTTTTTGCAACTTCTCTATAAAACTTTAAAGAGAAGAAAACTATGCTTGTTGAAATAAGAATAACTATACTTAATAAAATTGTTTTTTTGATCAAAAATTTTTCCCGAATAAATTTAAACTATTTTACCAAATTAAATAGATATATTAAAATGATAAAATTGGTATTTTTTATCTTAAAAGTATTGTTTGTAAATTAATTTAAGGATTTTTTGATTGATATTTTATATA
>AKKQ01000100.1 GCA_000276965.1 Thiovulum sp. ES
GTTAGCAACATAATCATAAATCATTTCTATTTGCTGTTTTCCAAGATACGAACTTAAAATATGCGGAATTTCAGCTTCTATATTCTCATTTTCTAAATGCTGTTTTAGTTGTTTAAGAGCTTTTTGCGGTTTCACTCCAAAATCTTTTAAGTCAAAACCGTCCCAAATAAATATTCCGTGTTCATTTATTGAATCTTTATTTGATTTTTGACTCTCCGTTTTTATTGCTCTTTTTTCAACTTCCACAATTTGAGATTTCTTCTCTTCAATCTCTTGTAATTTTTTCTGAAGAGCCTCTTTCTCTTTCTTTAATTTTTCTAACTCTTCACTATTTTCGTCAATAATTTTTGCTCGGAAACTTTTTGTCTCTTTCCAATTCTCAAAAACATTTTCTATAAAAAATTTGCTATTTGAGTATCCATTTTGAACATGCTCATCACTAGCTTGAACATAAAACATTCCGCTGTAAAAAGAGTCTTTTAATTGAAAAAAATCACTCTCAACAACTGAAATACGACCATTTTCACTATTTGAAAAATCAAACTCTCCGAGAAAGACTCTTTTTCCAAAAAGTTCAGGAAATTGAATACCTAAAAACTCTCTTCCAGCCATTTTTATTTTATAAAAAACTGTTTTTCTTAATCGATGCTCTTCCCAAACTCTCTGATTTTTTCCAAACCACTCATCTTTCATAAAATAGATTGCCGAATAGTCTGGATTTATATCTTCCAAAAGTTCGCTATCTCCAAAATGGAGTTGAAAACTTGGAATGTTTTCATTCAATTGATCAATCATGAGACTCCTTCTAAAAATAGAAATTTATCTATTTTATTAAATATTTAAAACAAAACGGATTAAATTAAAAAAACTTTTTTCTTTTAATTTAAATAAGATTTTTTAAACAGCAAAAAGATTTCAATAAGAAAATAGAAAAAAATAGCGATTTTCCTTGTCATAGTGATGAGGTTCAGGAACTGCTTTTTTCTGGAAAAAAATTATATTTGCTTGTGAATAATGATTTAGAAAACTTAATTAAAAACTCATTTTGAGCAGATATAAAATCTAATTTTTTCGCCCGAGTTTGGGCGAATTTTTAATCTATTTTGAGATTTCCGTTTTCCATTCTAAAGACTTTTTCGCATCTGTCAATTGTTGAAAGCCGGTGTGCAATAATTATCAAAGTTTTATCTTTTCCAATTTCATAGATTTCGTCCATGATTTGCGACTCTGTTTCAGTATCAAGTGCAGAAGTTGCCTCGTCAAGAACAAGAACAGATGGATTCAAATACAAGGCTCGAGCAATTGCAATTCTCTGTTTTTGACCGCCAGAAAGTTTAATTCCGCCCTCTCCAACAAAAGTATTTTGCCCCTCTTTAGTTTGTAAAAAGTCGTAGATTCGTGAAATTTTGAGAACTTCATCAACTCTTTTTGTATCGACCTCATCACCAAAAGCAACATTTTCCGCAACTGTTCCGTCAAAAAGATAGACACTTTGTGGAATATATCCGATCTCTTGTCGCCAATTTTTCAGATTTGAGTCTGTAAGTTTTTGATTGTCGATAAAAATCTCACCACTATTCTGTTTGTAAAGTCCAATAAGCAGATCAACAAAAGTACTTTTACCACTTCCGCTTTCTCCAACAAATGCAACTTTATCACCTTTCAGAATTTCCAAATCGATTCCATTTAAAACAGGTTTTCCGTTGTCATATGAAAAATGAATATTTTCAACTCTCAAGCTTTTTTGAAAAGAGATTTTTTCTTCACCCAATTTCTCATAATTTGCAAACAGATCAGAATAGACAATATCCAGTGCTTTCAAGTTAAACTGAATTTGATGATACGAATTTGTAATCCTATTTATTGACGGCATCAGTCGGTAGAGTCCAATCACAAACATCGTAATTGTTGAAAGAAGTGCCGAAATATCGCTACCGTTTTCCGCAACAAGATATGTAACAATTATCACAATAATTGAAAATGCAACCGCTTCCAAAAATAGTCTTGGTGTTTGAGTCAAAACTCCGCTTATTCGTTTTGCTTTTGCAAATTCTCCCGCAAAAACATCAAAATCAGAAACCGCAATATCTTCGTTTGTCCGCAATTTCACAATTTTAAAATTTCCAAAAGTCCGATTTATCACTTCATAATATTTTTTTTGAACTTCTGCACGAATCACTCCAGTTTTTTTAATCTGTTTTGAAATTGTCTTGACCATCAAAAAACCGTTCAAAGCCAAAAAAAGAGTTAGCAAAAGTGTGATTTGCCAATTCACATAAATTAAAAGTGAATAGATTGCCACCAAAACTGAAAATTCACTAAAAATAAAAAGAAATGAGCGAATCACTTCTACTAAATTTGTCGCTTCATTTATTATCGCTTTTGTCATTGTCGAGCTGTTTTTTGATGTGAAATCTTTATACGGGCTTTTCACATAATTTGAAAAAAGTCGCCGTGCAATAATTTGGTAGCGAGAATGAACAAATGTGTAGAGAAAAAATAGATAAGTTAAATTTGCAAGACTTCGTAAAATGTAGAATGAGACAAGAATTATTCCAAATGCAACTACAAAATCAACTTCATTCGAGAAATTGAAAATCTCATAAACCTGTTTGTAATATTCGTTTTCGTGGATTGTTGAAAAGTCTGTTGCTACTGCCATAAAAGGCATAATTGCCGAAACTCCAACGGTTTCGACAAGAGTTATCACTAGCGAACCAAAGAGCAGGTAGAGGAGAAACCTCTTGTCAGATTTTGACAGAATCTCCCGAACTCTTTTTGCTGTTTTTAACATAAAGTCTTAAAGTGAGAGTAGGAACTTTGTTACTTTTTCAACAAAAGCATCTTTTCTTCTCTCTCGGTTGTAAGCGATGTAAAGTTTTCTTTTCAGTTCTCGGTCTTTAAGTCGAGCTTCAAAGAATTTTTTCTCTTTCACTTCTTGAGTAATTGCATGTTTTGAAATCACAGAAACAGTTGGTTTATCTTTGAAAATACAGTGAGCAATTGTCTCTTTTGCAAGAGTAGAGTTATCAACAATTCCTTTTACATCAAAAGTGTTGCAATCAACATCAATTTCTTCAAGTGCTTCAGACATTAATTGTCTTGTTGGACTCTCTTCGTCTCGGCAAATCCAGTTGAATTTAAAAAGGTCCTCTTTTTCAAGAACAGGAGGAATTGGCTGATTACTGAAAATAACGAGTTCGTCATCTCTCCACTCTCGAGTTACAAAAGAATCGCTAGGAACTTGATTTTCAAAAAGAGCGATGTCGATGTTTTTATCTTCGAGAAGTGTCTTGATTCTGTTTGACTTGTCAATGCTGATATAAACATCATTTTTGATTTGGTCTTTAATCTCCTCAACATGCTTTGGAATAAAGTAGTGTCCAATTGTGAAAGTTGCACCAATTTTAAAAGTGAACTCTTTGTTGATAATTTTTAAGATGTCTTTTTCTGCACCTTGAATTGATTTTGAGAGTCGAGTAACGATTTTGTGGAAATCTTCACCCTCTTTTGTAAGTTTAATACCGTTCTTTTTTCGGTGAACAACTTTTGTATCTAAATACTCTTCAATGAATTTGATCTGTTGAGTAACAGCTGGTTGTGAGATACCAAGTTTAGCAGAAGCTTTTGAAAAGCTCTCTTCTTTAACAACTACAAGGAAAGTTTCTAATTTTGTAAAGTCTCGTAACACGAAATACCTTTTTTTTTGAAATTATAACCATATTTAATAAAT
The DNA here is from genome assembly GCA_000276965.1 of Thiovulum sp. ES. Classification (NCBI taxonomy): domain Bacteria; kingdom Pseudomonadati; phylum Campylobacterota; class Epsilonproteobacteria; order Campylobacterales; family Sulfurimonadaceae; genus Thiovulum; species Thiovulum sp. ES. The sequence continues at coordinate 3,734 of AKKQ01000100.1, forward strand.
TAAATATAAAATATTATATTAATAATTATTTTTTTGTTAATTATTTGCGAATTCTATAACAAAAAAATTTATTAACATAAAATCTCTTTTTATAAATAGCGACCTTATTATTTCGTTAAAAGCTAAATATAAGAAGATTTGAATTGGATAATAACATATTTTCGTTATAGTTTTGTTTGATATTTCTGAGATTTTAATAAATAACTTTATGAGCTTTATACATTCTTGACATACTCCCCATAGCTAAAGCTAGGGGATTCTGTTTCATCGAGAAAAGCCTAAAAAAATAGGTCTTACTTCCTCTCCAC
>AKKQ01000101.1 GCA_000276965.1 Thiovulum sp. ES
ACTAATCTCTCAATTTTAGAGTTACAAGAGAATCTTCCTGATTGGCTCTCACTTGAAGAAAAAGAGGAATGGTATTCAGAATTATATTTTGAAAATAATTTTTCAGTTACAAATTTAGATTTTGATAGTTACGGAAATTTATATGTTTCATCTTCTGAAGATGACAAAGGTAGAATATTAAAAATTCTTCCAAATGGAAAAGAGAGATTGATTTTAAACGATCCTTATTTTAAAGGAATATTTAGCACTACTTTTGATAAAGAAGATAATCTCTATTTTTCAGTTTATAATACAATTCATGCTATTTTTAAAATGTCTCCAGATAGAAATCTAACAAATCTAATTACAACAAGTGGTTCTATAACTCCATCAATTGATGGGAATTTAAATGTTGCTACTGTTCAGATGCCAACATCTCTTTTAATTAAAGATGATTATCTATATTTTTCAGAAAAATTGAGCAACGACATCAGAAGAATAGACTTTAATTCTTCTACTGTTGAAACACCATATATAAATCAAAACTACTATTTTCAAATCATTGAAAATATAAAACTTGATAAAGATGGAAATTTTGTTTTATCAAATAAAAACAGATCTAGTATAGAAAAGATAAACAAAGATGGAGAAATCTCAAAAATTGTAGGTGGAAGCTATGGTTTTGCTGATGGAGATTCTTCTATTGCACAATTAAAGAGTCCATCAGGGTTTGATTTTGATAAAAATTGGAATATCTTTGTTGCGGATACAAATAATGGTAGAGTCCGTAAAATTACACCTAATGGTGATGTAACAACTATTGCTGGAGATGGAGTACTTGATGTTTATGATACTCAAAATTTAACTGGTTGGGGAAAAGATATAAGTTTAACTTCTCCTGCTGGTTTAGCAATAGATAAATCTGGAAATATTTTTGTTGGAAATCAAAGAGAATGTTTGAACAATTTATATGCAATATCTAAATTATCAAAAATAAAAAGATATATCATTTCTGGAAAACCGACTCAAGATAATGTTGGACTTCATGAATTCTCTTTTAAAGTTTCTGATGGAGAAAAAGAGAAAGCAGTTGATTTTAATATCACTGTTATTGATTTACCTTTCCCGCCAGTTTTAGAATTTGGTGGAGAAAAATCAGTTTCAATTGAGGCAAATTCAACATCAACTTTCCTTGATTTTAATGCAACTGATCGTGATACAACAACAAATTTCACTTTTTCTCTTTCTGGTACTGACAGCGAATTTTTCCAAATCGATCCACTTTCTGGAGAAATTTCACTAAATGAAAAACTATCAACTTATAAAAAGATTGATAATGATGGAAATGGTGTTTATGAATTAAATGTTACGGTTGCTGACAATAGTGAAGCTGATTTATCTGAAACAATTGAATTTAAATTCGTTCTAAGAGATTTAGTTATCAATAAAGAAGACTTTAATATCTCCATCTCTGTTTTAGATTCTTCTGGTGAAAAAGATTCTGATTTTGATGGAATTGTCTATTTAACCTTAGATGGACTTGGTAAGCTTGATGGAAATCTATCAGCAAAAGTTAAAAAAGGAGATGCTAATTTCACAGTTTCATATTCTCGTTCTGACTATTTTGAAGACTTCAATGTAAGTTTCTCAGCAACTGATGGAGCAGATTTAAATGTTTCAAAATTAGAATTCACAACAGTTGGACATCTTCATAGTATTGACTCAAAAGATAAAGTTACAGTTTATGATAACAAATATTTCTATTACGATTTTAATATTTCTGATCTTGATGGTGCAAGTAGCTATGAATTTAAAGAGCTAAATAATTCTCTTCCAAGTTGGTTAGAAATTCACAAATTCGATGAAACTAATATTGAAACAAATCAAAAAACATTTTTTACTGCTGATTCAACAAAACAATACGAAATCGGAAGCATTGCTATTGATCCAGTTACTGAAAACATCTTTTCAGCAACACCTTTTTGGATAATGTCAAATGGAGCATACACATATAAAATATTGAAAGTCTCTGAGCATGGTGAAGAAATTTTCTCAAAAGATATTTCACATGGTTCAGAAATTTATAATTTATATGCATATAATGATAGAATTATTTTTGATGGAGCTGACGGTATTTATGAAATAAGTTCTGATTTTGAATCTATTTCTCAAATTCATCATGGAGAAGTCTTAAAAGGTTTTAGTAAAGACGATAAAGTCTATTTCATCGATAAAAGCGACAATAAAACTCTTGTGTTTGATTGGTCTAATTCTGCTATCGAAGAGCTTTCAACTGGTTCAGAAAATATTGAATTTGAAATAATTGCTTTTGGATTTGATAGCATTGGAAATCTATTTATTAGAACTGAATTTAACTCTATTGAAAAAATAGATACAAATGAAGATGTTTCAACATTCCTTCAATATTCAAATTTACTTGATGGCTATAATTTATTTGGTAATGTTAAGGAATTCTATATTGATAAAGAAGATCAGATTTTTGTAATACATGGTTATTATGATGAGCATGATAGGAAATTGATTTATGGTCTTACTCAAATAAATTCAGATTATGCTACTCGTATTGGTTCTTTCAGTATTGATAAAGTTGGGAACTCTTCTGACTCTACCTATTATAATTTAGATATTGACAAGAAAACTTTCTATTTTGCTGATGTATACAACTTGAATAAAATTGACTTTAGTATTAAAGAAGAAAGCAAAGCATTTTTATACGGAACTCCTATTCAAAGTGATATTGGAGAACACAATCTCTCTTTTGCAATTTTCGACAAAGAGTTTTCAGTTGAGGAAAATATAACAATAAATGTAATCGATAATGATGACACATCTCTTGTTTTAACAACTTCAACTTTCCGTGTTCCTGAGGGTAAAGAGAATTTATTTTTAACTCCAGAACCAATTGATTTAAACGGAAAACCAATTACAAGTTTTGAGGTAGTTGGTAATAATCAAGATTTATTCTCAATTTCAGACAATAATGAGTTGTTGATTTCAAAAGCTTTTTATTATACAAACACAATAAGTTTAACTCTTGATGTTGCAATTTCAAATGGCGAAGAGAGTGTTATTAAACAGATTAACTTAATTGTTGAGGAGGACTTTAGTCTTTCTACTCCTAGATTTAACAGTGTAGATGAAAATACAATTTTTTCATCAGAAATTGATTTTGATGCAGAGAATTATATAAATTACAAAGTCTCTTTCTGTGGTGGAAAAGATGATCATCTTTTTGGAATTTATGGACAAACACTTAAGTCTTTACAACCTTTACAATATGAGAATAATAACAACGGAAACTATTCTGTTTGTCTCCGATATGAAGACGAGTACGGATATATTTTTGAAACTAATAGTACAGTTATGGTTAAAAATATTGATGAGTTTGGTTGTAGAACTTTTGATTTTGACACACCAGAAGATTGGGAAAGTTTTTGGACTGTTGAAGGAAATAATTACACTCCACAAGTAGTTGATGGAAAATTACGACTCACAGAATATGCAAATGATCAGTATGGTTCAATCAGTTCAAACTTTAGATTATATTCATCTTATGATTTTAACAATCCAGAAAAAGATTTTAATGAATCTATCGAGTTTCAAGCAAATATTGGAGATGGTGGAGCAGATTGGCTTGGTGTTCAATTGAGAGACAATTTTGGTGAAGAAGCTATTGGAGTTTATTTAGATAAGTTTGGAAGTTTAAATGATGGTAATGAGGATTCAATTATTCTTAAACATTACGGAGAAACTATCTATAGCACTTACAATCAGAACTTAGGTAACTCAAATGATACTTGGAAACTAGAAATTAGAAATCGTTACATAGTTAGCGATTCACAGGCTTATAACGCAAGAGAAATAATTTTTTATAGAAATAATGTGGAAGTCTTTTCTGAAGATATTGATAATATTTCTTATTTTTTAGAAAACTCACATATAACTTTTTCTGCAAAAACAGGTGGAGCAAATAATTTG
>AKKQ01000102.1 GCA_000276965.1 Thiovulum sp. ES
AGCTAGGGGCTTTACGGCTTGTTTTGGTAATAAAAATTAGTTCGCCACCATCTTCTAAATGCTGAATCGATTTATAAATAAAAAATTTATACAAATTTGTTCTTTTGTCAAAAATTTTCATATCGAGTTTAAATTTTGTATCAAATCTAATATCTTGAAAACGAACATATGGCGGATTTCCGATAATTGTCTCAAACTTATTTTCAATTCCATAATCAAAAAAGTCCATAGTCAAAACACGATTATCAAATTTTCGCTTTTCATCAATTTCAATTCCAACAGCTTTTGAATCAAAATTTTGTAAAAATGCACCATCTCCAGAAGATGGCTCTAAAATTGTGCCTCTATTTCTCCGTAATTGCAACATCTCTGAAACAATATTTTGTGGAGTAAAAACTTGACCAAGAGTCTCCACATTCAAAGTTTTTTGTCGTATGTTGTTTGCAAGTGTTTTACAATTTCTTCTATAATTTTAGGCACATGGAAATCTTTTTCTTTAATGTAACATAATAGGTAACAGTAAAATTATACCTAAATATTTAAAATTGGCTTTTAAATGTTTGGAAAAAATTGAAGAGAAACATCGTGGAGAACAAAATTTTATTTATATAAAAGCTCTTTATCAAGAAAGGGATTTAAGGCTTGTTGAAAACTACTTTGATATATATTTTCATTCACAAAAAGTTGAAGATCTATTTGAAGAAGATTTAAAATTTGATAAATATTCAAATAGTAATAGAACGGATTTAATAAATTGGTTACAAGAGATATTTGATAATAAAATTTAAAGCTAAAGAAATTTGTGAGCTTTAGCTTTTCTACTTTTTGTAAAATTGTCAAAATAATAAAAAAAGGATTTGCTATTTTTAGATTTTTACTATTTTCACAGATTTTACTACTTTCGCTTTTTGGAGATTTGTCGAAAAGCACACACGACAAATTAAAAGACATAAAATCATTTATTGAAAATAATAAGTATGAAAATGCTCAAAATGTAATTGAGTCTATTTCACGAAATAAATTAAATAGTTTAGAACGAGACCTCATCGACTATTTTCAGGCAAATATTTATCTGCTCGAGGGAAAAGATTCTCTTGCAATGCTTACTTTTGCAACTCTTGTAAATTCAAAAAACCTTGATTCTGAAATGGTTTTTGATGTTAAACACCAACTTCTTAAAATACATTTTAAGCGGAATGAATACAATTTAGCTCTTCAATATCTTGATGAAAACCGCAACGATTTCCAATCAAATATAATTCGATATTTTGCTTACAAACAGATGGATAGGATAGAGGAGAGCTATAAATTTTTAGAAAAAGAGATTTTTTCTAGCGATGATGTTGTTCTTTGGAAAGACTATCTCGATTTCAGAACAGAGTTAGAAAAAAAGGATATTTTAAATATATCTGGACTTCTTCATAAAATTGACAATATCGATGAGGTTCAGAAATTTACTCGAATTTTTGTAAAACGGAATCTTTTTGTTGAAGCAGTTAGAGTTTATGAAAAAGGATTTCAGCTTGGACTTCTTCCAATTCAAGAAAAGATAAGTTTTGTAAAACTTTCAAAAAAATTGAATGATCCAATCTACTTTGAGAATCTTTTAAAACGGATTCTAGTTGGAAATCCATACGATTATTTTAAATTGGAGTACGGCAAACATCTCTTTAATATTGGAGAATTTGAAGAGGCGAAAGAAATTTTAAATAGTGTGAAATCTGGGAAAAAATATATTTTGCTTGGTGATATTTGTGAAGCAAATGGAGATTTGAAAAATGCAAAAATTGAGTGGGAAAAAGCTCTATCTCATTTTGAGAGTGTAATTGAAGCGAGAGAAAAATTAAAAAGATTTGAGTGATTCCATCTTTCGGATCGAAGTTGATCCGAAATCTATTTTTTTTTAACTAAATTTTTTCTGGTTCTATGATATATTTTCCATCAAAACATGATGTGCAATAGTTTAAATCACGACCGCAACTATTAAGAAGCCCCTCGTTTGAAATGTATCCGAGTGAATCTGCTTCGATGTAATTTGCAATTGTTGGAATGTCATATTTGTTTGCGATAAGTTGGCTCTCTTCAGGAGTATCCACACCGTAAAAACATGGGTGAGTTGTTGGTGGAGAACTAATTCGCATATGAACCTCTTTTGCTCCAGCCTCTTTCAACATTCGGATGATTTGCCGTGAAGTTGTTCCCCGAACAATCGAATCATCAACAACAATAACTCTTTTTCCGCTAATAACATCTTTCATCGCTGAAAGTTTCATTTTCACTTTTAAATCTCGAATTTCTTGAGTTGGCTCAATAAAAGTTCGCCCAACATAGTGATTTCTCACAATTGCCATATTAAAAGGAATTCCACTCTCTTCAGCATAGCCAAGAGCAGAAGGAACACCACCATCTGGAACAGGAACAACCATATCTGCCTCAACTGGATTCTCTTTAGCAAGAGTTCGTCCCATCTCTTTTCGGAGAGAATAGACATTTTTACCAAAAACTGTGCTGTCTGGTCTGGCAAAATAGACATATTCAAAAATACAGTGGTGCGGATTTGGTTCAAAAACCTGAATCGATTTTGGAGCTTTTCCCTCTTCAAAAATAAGTAATTCACCAGGTCTCACATCTCGAATATAACTAGCTCCAACTAAATCAAAAGCAGAAGTTTCAGATGCAACAATATATCCATCTCCATTTTCACCTTTCAGTCGTCCGAGTGAAAGAGGTCGGAAACCTTGCCGATCCCGAACAGCAAACATTTTGTTTTCATTTGAGAAGATAAGAGAATATGCACCTTCAACTTGTTTAACTCCGTCAATAATTCGATCAAGAATATCTTTTTTAGAACTTTTAGCGATGAGGTGAATCAGGTTTTCCGTATCCATATGAGTTTGGAAAATTGCACCTTTTTCAATAAGTTGATTTCGGACTGTTTTTGCATTTGTGAAATTTCCATTATGCACAATTCCCATTTCGCCCAAATCGTATCGGGCATAAACTGGTTGTGCATCAAGAATAGAATCATCTCCCGCAGTCGAATATCGAGTATGCCCGATTGCAATTCCACCTTTGAGAGTTGAAATTTTTTGATCATCAAAAACTTGTGTAACAAGCCCACGATCCTTGATTGTGTGCATTCTGTTTCCGTCAGAACTACTTATTCCAGCAGCTTCTTGTCCTCTGTGTTGCATACTAAAAAGCGAAAAGTATGCCATTTTTGATGCACTGCTGTGATTAAAAACACCAACGACCGCACATTTTTCATTCAAATTATCTAACATTTTTTTTCTTTAAAAATTTTGTATCTGTTTAATTGAAAGATATATTATCAAAAAAACAATTTATCAAATTATTTAAAATGTGAAGTTTTTGGAAAAATATATTTGTCGGAAAGATTCCGACAGTTTTTTGATTAAAGTCCAAGAAGTTTTAAAAGTTCAGGAAATTTGCTTTCAAAATAGTACGGTTGAGTTTCAAGTTGGTTTTTTGGTGAAATCACATTTTTTCCAAATTTCAAACCTTTTTCCGTCAAAGATTTAAACTCTTTCAGAATTGGGATTTTCACCTCTTTTCCATTGACATCTTTTTCAGTTTTGTATTTTGAACTTTTCCGAGTTTTGACTTCCAAAATTCCCGCAGAAATTAAGAGTTTGTTGAATTTTTGTGCCGACATTCCAACATC
>AKKQ01000103.1 GCA_000276965.1 Thiovulum sp. ES
ATAGTAGATAATAAGATCAAAATTACAAATTGAAAAAGATATGAATGGCTATATTAAATATGGTGAAATTTACGATTATGACACTCTGAAAAAGAAAATTTTTAGGAAAGAGATAGAATGAAAATAGAATTTACAAAAGAGATTCAAGAAGCTCTTAAGTTTGGAACTGAACGGAGTCTTTATCCTCCGTTGATTAATATTTTGAAGTCTAAATTTGACTCTGATATTTCTGTTTTGGCTGAAGAGAAAGCTAAAAAAGGTGTCGGGTTTCCTGATATTACTGTTCGTGATAGTGATTTTATTATCGGTTATATTGAAGTTAAACTTCCTAAAGATGATATTTCTGATAAAAAATTTGTTGAGCAATTTAGTCGGTATAAAAACTCTCTTGAGAATATTATTTTTACTAATCTGAAAGTTTGGGAACTTTGGCAATGGGACTCTGAAAGCAAATCTAAAAAAGTTCTTCAAATTGAGACTTCTGATTTTAGTAATTTAGGTGAAATTTTTGATATTTTTCAGAATTTTAAGATTAGACAAGCGACCTCATCGCAACAGTTGGCAGTTAATTTAGCTAAAAAGACTCAAATTCTCGCTAATATTTTAAACTCTCTCTTAGAAGATGGAAATTCTCAACTTTTTGAAACTAAAGCTGATTTTAAAAAAGCTCTTCTTCACGATATTAAAGATAGCAGTTTCGCTAATTTAATCGCTGAAACTTTCTCTTATTCGTTGTTTATCGCTTCTCTTGAGCATTTTGGAAATAGTGGCGATTTGACTCTTGAAAATGCTAATCGCTATATTCCTGAAAATATTCCCGTTTTAAAAGATCTGTATAAATTAGCTATTAGTTTAGCTGGTGAAATTCCTAATATCTCTAAAATTGTTGGTTTGATTTTGAAAGAACTTAATTTAGCAGATATTGAAAAAATCAAAAATAGTTTTTATATCGATGGCGAAAAAGATGCGATTCTTAACTTTTATGAGCCTTTTCTAAATGCTTATGACAAAGAGACCAAAAAAGAGAGAGGAGTTTTTTACACTCCGAAACCTGTTGTCGATTTTATTGTTAAATCTACTAACTCTCTTTTGGAAAATGAGTTTTCTCTCAAAGATGGATTTTTAAATAGTTCTGTCAAAATTCTTGATCCTGCTACTGGAACTGGGACTTTTTTAGTTTCTGTAATTGAACATATTAAACACCAAATCGATAAAAAATATAAAAATTTAGGTCTTGAAGTTGAAAAATTTTCTGATGAGGTTCGAGAGCATATTTTGAAAAATTTCTTCGGTTTTGAGTTAATGATCGCTTCTTACAGTGTGGCACATCTCAAACTCTCTATTTTGCTTAAATCTATGGGTTTTGAACAGAAAAGTCGTTTTCAAATCTATTTAGCTAATACTTTAGATGATCCAAATTTAGAACCTAATTCGCTTTTTGGATTTTTCAATCTTACGAAAGAGGGCAAAATCGCCAAAGAGATTAAAAATCGAAAAGATATAATCGCAATTATCGGTAATCCGCCTTATAGTGGAACTTCTCAAAATCCGAGTAAAGAGGGGAAAAAATTTACTTGGATTGGTGAAAGAATTGAAAAATATAAGTTTAACGGTTCAAAGAAGTTAGACGAAAAAAATCCGAAATGGCTTCAAGATGATTATGTAAAATTTATCAGTTTTGGACAGTTTCAGATTGAGCAAAAAGGTTCTGGAGTTGTAAGTTACATTGTTCCGCATGGGTTTTTGGATAATCCAACTTTTCGATATTTCCGAAAATCGCTTTTAGATAGCTTTGACAAAATCTATATTTTGGATTTGCACGGAAACGGGAACAAAAAAGAGAAAACTCCCGATGGTGAAAAAGATGAAAATGTTTTCGATATTAAACAGGGTGTAACACTTGCATTTTTTGTAAAGACCTCATCAAAAAAAGAGTGTCAAGTTTTCCACGGCGATATTTTTGGATTGAGAAAAGAGAAGTTCTCAACTTTGGAAAATGGAGATTTTCGAGAGCTGTGCAAAACGGAACTATTTCCAAAAGATGATATGTTCTATTTTATTCCAAGAAATAGCGAACTTGAAGAGGATTACGATCAATTTTGGAGTGTAAAAGATATTTTTAAAGTTCAAAATACAGGAATAATTACAAAGAGAGACAAACTTGTTATAGATGATAACAAAGAAACTTTATTAAATAGAATTAAAGATTTTATTGATTTAGAATATACAGTTGATAAAGTTTGCAAAAAATATGATTTACCAATTCAAGACAAAGACAAGTGGAAAGCAGAAAAAGTTATTTCTAATTTAAGAGAATTAGACAATTTAGAAGAATTTATAAGTAACATTGATTATAGACCTTTTGATAAAAGAAAAATTTTCTATGAAAATAATGTCGTTGCCAGAAAAGTTTTTGATGTAATGCAACATATGTTAAAAGAGAATATTGCACTTCTTATTGGAAGAGCTGGAAATGTAACGGGCAGTAAAACTTGGGACATTGTTTTTATTTCTAATTCAATAGTTGATTTAAATATGTTCAGAAGAGGTGGCGAAGTTGTTTTCCCTCTCTACACTTATCAAAAAAGTGAAAATTCTCTTTTTGATGAAGAGACAAAAGTTACAAATTTTTCAAAAGAGTTTAAAAAATTCAAAAATAAAAATCTCTCACAATTTTCGGACGAAACAATTTTCTATTTTATTTACGGACTTCTTCACTCACCAAAATATCGTGAAAAATATTCGGAATTCTTAAAAACAGATTTTCCAAAAATTGACTTTTCACAAAATATTGAAAAAATCTCAAAACTTGGAAAAGAGTTAGCAGATTTACATCTCTTAAAATCGGATATTTTCGATGCACCAGAAGATTGGAATTTCACAAAAGTGGGTAAAAGTTTAGAGATAAATTTTACAAAAAAAGCGGATATGTTCAAAGAAGAGAAAATCTATCTAAACCCCGAAACTTATATTTCTGAAATCAGCGATGAGGTGTGGCATTTTCAAATTGGAGGCTATCAAGTTTTAGAGAAGTGGTTAAACGATAGAAAAAACCAAACACTAAAAACAGACGAACTTCTATATTTTATGAAGATAATAGTTTCACTTTCAGAGACTCTAAAAATTATGAAAAGGCTTTAAAATGACAACTTTAGAAATCCTAAACTTTCTCCGTTCTCATAAAGATGAGTTTCGTCAAAAATTTGGAGTAACAAAACTTGGACTTTTTGGAAGTTATGCTCGTGGTGAAGCAACTGAAAATAGTGATATTGATATTTTTGTAAATATGAAACAGGATATTTTTCTAATGGTTCATTTTAAAGAGATTTTAGAAGATGAGCTTCATCAAACAGTTGATTTGATTGCAAATCATAAACATATCAAGCCTTTTCTATTAAATATGATAAATAGGGATATTCTTTATGTCTAATAAAAAAATGATGACTCTTTCAACTCTTAAAGATATTCGTTTCAGTTTAAAACTTATTTTAAAGAGATTTAAAAGTGTAGAAACTGCTGACGATTTTATGAAGAGTGAAGAGATGTTAGAAAAACTTGATTCTAATCGTCTATGAGA
>AKKQ01000104.1 GCA_000276965.1 Thiovulum sp. ES
TATTCTAACCACTCATCTGTTAGCCCTGAACCTACTCGACCTACTAACAGACCATCAGAACTTTCAATTAAAAGTCCGCCTATTGTAGCTTCTCTACGACCGTTACCCTTATAGGTTCCAGTTACAAGTAAGTCCGCCTCAGCTTCAGTCTTAAACTTCAACCAAGATTTGCTCCGTTTAAACTCATAATAATGATTAGGAACTTTAGTTATAAGCCCCTCTCCGCCTTTAGCTATGACCTCATCGTAGGCTAACCACAGTTCCCTTTCATATTCTGTATATTGTCTCCATGTAGGATATAAAAGATTAGATATATGATTTTCAAATAGTTTGTCTAATATCTTATATCGCTTCTCTAAATCCAGTGTAGAAGTCTTTGTTTCCCACTCTTTTCTAGTCAGAACATTAAATATATGAGACTTAAACTTTAAATCTAAGATGTGGTCAGTTTCTTCTTTTTCAAATAAGGATGTGTATCGCCTTAAGTCTCCATTTACTATCTGTCGTAAATCGTCTGAATCGTAGTTATCAGATTCAAATCCGTATTTCTCTGGAAACCCTATGACCTCTAGTTCAAATACTAAATCAGTCAGGACTTCTTGAGTAAAATCTTCGATCTCCTTAGCAACGTTCGGTAGATAAAGTTCCTTTCCTCTACGAGTGTAATGCCTCTGTAATCCTTGTTCTTGAACTACAATGATACGAACTCCGTTATGTTTCTCTTCTACCCAAACTGGAAAATAAGGTTTCCCTGTCTTAGCTAACATAACCTCAAATGTTGGGATTAAGTTAGGATAAGCACTGTTTATTGTCTTGTAACTTATACCGACAGATAAGTCTTTTTTTAAGACAAGCTGGAATTGTTCTCTTTGTTCATCATTAAGACTTTCAAATAAGGAAGCTACTCTATCTAAAGCTTTAGTTCCTGTTAAAGTTCTAGTTCTCGGCTTATCTAATGGAGTGAAGAATTCANTATAATCTAGTTTATAAGTATCCATAGAAGAAAGTTCTAAGATGTCGTCTGTTAGAGTAACAATTCCAAATTTATAGTCGTCTCTATAAGTATATTTAANGAACTTAAGCCACAATTCGTTATCACTGTGTTGTTGTAACACATACAGTTTGTCTTTCCTTACTAGAGTAGTAGGAAATTTCTGTCAAGATGTTTTGTATAGTCTCCATTAATTATCGTAGCTCTTTTCAGTATTTAGACTATCAATTAATAGTTTAGACCAAGCTTCATATCTATTTGAATTAGCTTCTAGCTCTTTTAATGTTAAGAACTCTCTATTCAATAGAATATGAGTTTCGCCTTTAGTAAAAATCTCTGAATCGAGTAGATCAGCTACATTTACAGACATTGCCACACCTAAATGAACTAACCCTTGAGAGTCGTCTGTATTATAAACGAAGCCGTCAAATGTTAAATCAGCCCCACTTACAGATAGCCCTACCTCTTCTTGCAGTTCCCGTAATGCACTGTCTCTGATTATTTCGACTAGAGACATATTGTCATAGTCTTTTTTATAGTCAATATGTCCGCCTACTCCGATAGAATATTTTCCACCTAGTCTCTTTTCCCCTGAATTCTTCTTCGACCTCTGATAGGAAAAGATTGTATCTTTATTTTTCAATAGAACATACGGGATTAATTGCAGATACTGTGTATTAGTTTCTGCAAAGCCTCTTTCCATGTAAGATATATAGTCCTCAGGTTTCTCGAACATACTGTCGAAATAAGTTTTAGTTGAGCCTTGTCTCAGTTTTGAGATGTTTGATTTAGCTATCACTAAAATTAATGACATGTAATTCCTTTATTTTTACATAAAGTAGCAATACCTGATAAACATGTTTATAAGCTAATTCTTATCAAATAGAATCACAGCTCCTGGATACAGATCAGGGTTATACATCTCATGTTTATTCTTTACATATGAAAGTCTTGAAGAGCCTACTCTTACAGTCATGTTAGAAACATATTTAAAATATAAGTCGTTCATAGTTCTCGATTGTAGAAAGTGCTTTCTTGTGTAAGGTGCTGAGACTTCTTGAGTAATTCTGACGATTATTTTTGTAAGAGTGGAAGACATATACTCTTTACTAGACCGTCTAGTTGCAACATTAGATATTTTCTCAGAAATAACTCTTTCCGCTAAATTGTAAGCCTCCCCCAAGACCTCGTTTATCATCGTATCCGCCTTATGATAAGTCTGTTCGTTCTTACAAAGAATGTTGATGTAATCTTTCCGTGATTGTTTCTTACCAGCTCTTTTAGCATAGGAAACTGTATGACCAAAAGAGTTATGGATGTAAGTGTAAGCATACTTAATGTAATTAGGAATTGTGCCATGATATTCATGTTTATCCTCTGTGTAGTAATACTTAATAGTCTTATTTATAGGAACTTTCACCTCAAACAATGAGAGACTTGTGTTCATATTAGTCCTTTTGTATCAGTTTTCTTATAGATGTTGCTAGTTGCCTTGTCTCTTTCTGAACCCAACTCTTATGTATCTCAGGATAAGCCTCTCTTTCTAACATCAAGTTATAAAATGAGTCCATATCTTGGATATAACCTGATAAAATGAATTCCTTATATCTGAACTCAAGCATAGCCCTCTGATAGATTTCTTTTGGGTATTTTAGAGATTTCAAATAATTCTGAACTTCTATATGAGAGAGTTCTAAGAGATATTCAACTAGCTCACTTCTTGCACTATACTCTGACTTCTCTAGCAAATCTTCTGGTAACCAGTAATCTATCTTAGATATATCTACTACCCGTTCACTTCTAGCTTCTTTAGATATACGAGTATGAGTTACTATATGATTGAAAACGAACATAGGAGCTTTCACTCTTAAAGATATAAGCCCATCTACCTCTGCATTATAAGGTATTACTTGGTAAGGAATTCCAGAATTCAATAAAGTTCGCATATTTGTGTATAGATAACTATTTTCAATATAGGAGTATCGTAGGACTTTGTTAAAAAAGTCATCTCTAGACATAGAGACTCCTAATATCTCTGCCCATGTTTTCTGAAGACTATAATGAACATGTTCGTCTAATTTAACACCTAAGAACTCAAGAGGTCTAGAAGGAGATTTATTTTTAGAGTCAATTTTAGGAGAAGCTTCGATTAAAAGATTTTCATATCGTTTTTCAGGATTAGAACTAGAAACCTTACCTCTGGAAACAGAAGCTAGGGAAGTTACATAATGAATTCTGTGGAGTTCAGATTTATTAGCATATTTAGATAAAATCTCTAAGCCACTCTTAAAATATGCTGTATTATCCGTAACATATCCTATACCGTCTTGATATAATTCAATTTTCATATTGAACTCTTTTATAAATAAATAATGATAACTAGTGAAATAATGAGGAGG
>AKKQ01000105.1 GCA_000276965.1 Thiovulum sp. ES
GAATTCCATGACTTCGTCCAACCATTAAAGTATATTTATCTTGTTCAGCTCTTTTTTTAAGAGTTTCAAGAACCATTTTCATATCATCAATAACAATTTGTAAAGAGTCCCGCATTTGTAAGGCGACTCCAGTATCAATTGCATCCGATGAGGTCATTCCGTAATGAACCCAACGACTCTCTTCTCCGAGACTTTCTGAAACTGATGTCAAAAATGCAATTACATCATGCTTTGTTTCTCTCTCAATCTCATCAATTCGATCAACAGAAAAAGAGGCATTATTAACTATTTTATCAGCATCTTCAGTAGGGATTAGACCTAATTTATTCCAAGCTTTAACACCAGCTTTTTCAACTTCTAACCATGCTTTATATCTAGCTTCTTGAGTCCATTTATCAGCCATCTCTTTTCTGCTGTATCGTTCAACCATTATTTTCTCCGTAACACTAAAATCCCGATTTTTCGGGAAGTTTCTAATTAAATTCTAAAATTGGAAAGTTATTCTATCAGAAAGAAACCGAAAAGATTTTTAAAGAAAAGAGAGGGATAGAATTTTTTTACATTTCTATAATATAAAATTAATTTATATATTATTGGAGTGAGTCGGGTTTCCCCGACAAAAAACTATTTAATTTTTTTTAAAAAATCTTCAAAGTTTTCATAAAGATGCTTTTCTGAAATAAGATTTGGAATCATTTTCACTTTTGTAAGCATATCTTTTGGTTGTTGTTTAATACAGCAAATATAAACTTCAATATCTTTTTCTCGAAGTGAAATTACGGCATCTTCAATTGCATAGAGACCACTTTGGTCAATGTGCGGAACATTTTCCATTCTAAAAACAACTTTTTCAACATGTGGCACTTTCCGAATAATCTCTTTAAAACCAAAAGTGAATCCAAAGAAAATTGGACCGTCAAAATGCTGAATATAAAGTTTTTCTCGAACCTCATCGCTGATATTTTTCTCATCTGGCAGAACCTCATCAATATGGTCTCGATGAATTTTTCCCTCAGCATTCTCTTCCGCAATTTGACTCATCTGTTTCATAAACCAGACAGAAGCAAGAACCATTCCAACTGCAACAGCTTGAAGGAGATCAACAAAAACTGTCAAAATTAAAACAGTAAGCATGATTACAGCATCAGAACGAGGAATGAGATTTACATCTTTTATTCCTTTGTAGTCAATAATTCCAATTCCGACTGTAATCAAAATTCCTGCTAAAACACTTAATGGAATCATTTCAGCATAGCTACCAATTCCAAGAAGAACAAGAAGAAGCAAAAAGCCGTGAATTGCTCCAGAAAGTTTTGTTTTTCCACCTGAACGAATATTTACGACTGTTCTCATTGTCGCACCTGCCCCTGGAAGACCACCAATTACACCAGCAATTGTATTTCCAATTCCCTGACCGATAAGCTCTTTGTTTGAGTTGTGTTGAGTCTTTGTCATATTGTCCGCAACAACAGAAGTCAAAAGTGAATCAATTGTCCCAAGTGCAGCAAGTGTAATTGCCTCCACAAAAATTAACATCGGGTCATGCCAATTTGTAGGAATTAAAACTTCCCAATGAACTGTTGGTAATCCAGTTGGAATATCTCCAATTACAGGAACTTCCAATTTTAAGAAATATGCTAAAAGTGTAAATCCGATAAGTGCCACAAGTGTCGATGGAACTGCTTTTGTGATTTTTGGAAAAAGATAAATTGTTGCAATTGTCCCAAATGAAAGAATTATTGCCGACGAATTAAATCCACCAAAAATATCACCAATTGATGAAACCGTGTCTATAATTGTTTTCGGTGAATTCATTCCAAAAAGTGGGAATATTTGAAGAATTATGATGATAAAACCAATTCCACTCATAAATCCAGAAATAACGGGATACGGCATGTATTTTATATATTCCCCGATTTTTCCAATTCCGAGAATTATTTGTAAAACTCCCGCCAAAACAAAAGTTGCAAGAATTGAAGGAAGAGCCTCTTCAAGAGTTCCAAAATATGCAATTTGAGAAGCAATTACAGTTGCAGAAACAACAGCCATTGGTCCTGTTGGACCACTAATTTGAGTGTTTGTTCCTCCGAAAATTGATGCAAAAATACCGAGTGCAATTGCCCCATAAAGTCCTGCGATTGCACCAAGACCAGAACTAACACCAAAAGCTAGGGCAAGAGGCAGAGCCACAATTGCTGCAGTTAAACCTCCAAAAATGTCTCCCCTAAGATGTGGAAATTTATTCACTCTGCTTATCCTGAATTAGTGCTTTAAATTGA
Organism: Thiovulum sp. ES; assembly: GCA_000276965.1. Lineage (NCBI taxonomy): Bacteria > Pseudomonadati > Campylobacterota > Epsilonproteobacteria > Campylobacterales > Sulfurimonadaceae > Thiovulum > Thiovulum sp. ES. Next base: position 2,280 of record AKKQ01000105.1, read on the forward strand.
CTCTCATCTGGATCGTAATATTCAATTTCTCCCGTTGTCATGTCATACATCCAACCATGAATATGCAAATCACCTTTTTCGACTCGTTCCCGAACATATGGATAGCTCATCAAATTCTCAATTTGACTTACAACCGAAAGTTTTTCAGTAAGTCGTAAAAGTTCTTCATGATCTCCACTTTCACCAAGCCGTTTTGTAGCAGAAGTTTTTGCATTCTCACCAAGAGACAACCATTTTTTCGTGTGAATAAAAGGTTTGTCATCAAGATTTTGATAGAGAGAGGCAATTGCACCACATTGAGTATGTCCGCAAATAATAACTTCAGAAACATCTAATGCTGTTACACCATATTCAATTCCCGCAGCTGTGCTGTGATAATCTTCATCTGGTTTATAAGGAGCAACAAAATTTCCAACATTCCGAATTACAAAAAGATCTCCTGGATCAGTTTGAGTGATGAGGTTTGGAATAACTCGACTGTCTGCACAACCAATAAAAAGTGCTTTTGGGTTTTGACCTTTTTCAACAAGTTCAACAAGTTTGTTTGAATTCTCTTTGAAATATGTATCTACAAAAATTTTATTTCTGTCTAAAAGTTTGCTTGGCATTTTTAAATCCTTAAAAAAAATGTTTAAGTCAAAGACTATCTGTTTAAAAAAAGGGTTCTTGTGGCCGGAGGTTTAAAAGGTTTATATGGTTTGTATTTAAAAACAAACTCTGTAGAAAAGAAATAGAAAACTTTTTCTATTTTAAAAGAGAGTTTCTCAATTGTTATAAATTTTTCATCATCACTTTCAAATTCAACATCTAAATACTCGACTGTGTTGTTTTTTTTATGGAAATCTAATCGTTCGTTTCCAAAAAGCATAATTGAAAAAATAAAAATCAAGGAAACAATCTTTTTCATGGTTGCAATTTAACAACAAAAAACCTTTGAGAAAGTTTAAAATTTTTAATAATTAAAAGTATGCTTTTTTAATTTAAGTTTATTGTCGGAGATTTCCG
>AKKQ01000106.1 GCA_000276965.1 Thiovulum sp. ES
GTCCGAGGGGGAAGAAAACCGGAGTATACATTACATCCGGTAAGCTCTTTACGATATTGAGATTACCACCAAGCGAAGAGTGCATAGTTTTGACGGAGAAAGGGATGGCAAACAGGATAAGCCTTAAGGATGTACCCCTGCTTTCGAGGAACGCAAAGGGCGTTAAGCTGATAAACCTATCCGAGGGGGACAGGATGGTCGACGTGGTGGTAACGGAAGGCGAGAGATGAAGGCGGTTTACATAGAGGGGTTTGAGGATGCGGATGTTTTAAAATTCGGAAGTTTACCTGAGCCAAAGATAGGACCCGGTGAGGTTTTGGTAAGGGTTAAGGCCGTATCCTTGAACCATCTCGACGTTTGGGTCAGAAGGGGGGTATATCCGAAGTTAAAAATGCCCCACGTTTTGGGAAGCGATGTGGCCGGAATAGTAGAGGAGGTAGGGGAGGGTGTGGATCTGGAAGTTGGAAAGAAGGCTTTGGTTTCGCCGGGAATAAGTTGCGGAAAGTGCGAAATGTGCCTTTCCGGAAAAGATAACTTATGTAAGGATTATAGAATTCTGGGAGAGCACGTGTGGGGAGGGTATGCGGAGTTCGTAAAGGTTCCGGCTCAAAACATACTACCTTTTCCGGAAGGGCTCAGTTTTGAGGAGGCAAGCTCTATACCCTTGGTCTTTCTAACCGCATGGCAGGCCGTCGTAGAGAAGGGAGAGGTGAAGGCCGGAGATATGGTTTTCATCACGTCCGCAGGAGGAGGTGTTGGAAGCGCTGCGGTACAAATAGCGAAACTTTTTAACGCATTCGTGATCGCCACCGTAGGGTCGGATGAGAAGGTGGAAAGGGCGTACGATCTGGGGGCGGATTTCGTTATAAGCAGGAAGAAGGAGGACTTTGAGAGGGTGGTTTTGGAAAAGTTTGGGAGGGTGGATCTGGTCGTGGATCATTCCGGTAAGGAAAACTTACAAAAGCTCATAAACATAACCAAGTGGGGAGGGAAGGTCGTGATTTACGGCGCAACTTCGGGCTACGATGCCCAGATAGACCTAAGGCACATCTTTTACAGGCAGGTTTCCCTGATAGGTTCCACTATGGGAAGTAAGGGTTCCCTTTTCAGGGTGATACGCTTAGTGGAGCAAAAGAAGCTAAGGCCTGTAGTTTATAAGGTTTTGGAACTGAAGGATGCAAGGGAGGGGCACAGGATCTTGGAGAGCTTTTCGCCCTTTGGGAAGGTGGTCCTTGCGGTATGATGAACCTTTGGGAAAATTCATACAACGAACTTCTGGAGGTCGTGAAATCCATAAGGCACCTTGAACCTTTGGTTTATAGGGCTTTGAGCGGGATAATAGAGAGGTTGGGAAAAGGGGGAAAGATATTGATATGTGGAAACGGAGGGAGCGCATCGGATGCCCAACACTTCTCGGCGGAAATAGTAGGTAGGCTCAAGGGGGAAAGGAGGGGCCTTCCCGCCATAGCCCTAACTTCCGACGGGGTGCTAATAACCGCCATATCAAACGATTACGGTTACGAGAACGTCTTCTCTAGGCAGATAGAGGCCTTAGGAGAACCCTTGGACGTTCTGATTGCCATATCCACCTCCGGAAGATCTAAGAGCGTAAACAGGGCCGTGGAAACGGCCCACAGGCACGGCCTTTTTATCGTATATTTAACCGGTGCGGAAAATCCCACCCTAAACGATCTTGGGATCATAGACGTTCTGATAAAGGTCCCATCAAAGTCCACCCAAAGGGTGCAGGAAATTCACAGGTTCATCCTTCACGTGATGGCAGAAGGGATAGAACAGGCCATGTCCTTTTGAGCTCTCTTATAATACCCCGATATGGAGTTTATACCGAGGGCTTTGACGATAGCGGGTTCGGATAGCGGGGGAGGAGCGGGAATACAGGCGGACCTTAAAACATTTACAGCCTTCAAGGTTTTTGGTACAAGCGCCATAACTTCCATAACCGCCCAAAACACTTTGGGGGTTTTCGAAGTTTTTGATCTTCCGCCCGAAACCGTGCAAAGGCAAATAGACGTAATATGCGAGGATATAGGAGTTTCGTCCGCAAAGACGGGGATGCTTTCGAACGAGAACATAATAGCGGCCGTGGCGGAAAGCATCTTAAAGAACAAAATAGAAAAGCTCGTGGTTGATCCCGTCATGAGGGCAAAAAGCGGGGATCCTCTTCTTAAACCTTCGGCGGAGAAGGCCTTGATAGAGAAAATCTTACCTTTGGCCCTACTTATAACCCGAACGTTCCGGAAGCTGAGGCCCTGTCCGGCAAAAGAATAAGCTCCCTTAGGGATATGAAGGATGTGGCAAAGTACCTCATTGATTACGGCCCTAAAAACGTCCTCGTAAAGGGTGGACATTTGGACGAAAGGTTCGCTATAGATATTTTGTACGACGGTTCGGACTTTTACGAGTTTGGGGCCGACAAGATAGAAACCAAGAACACCCACGGCACCGGGTGCACTTACTCCTCCGCCATAACCTCCATGTTGGCTTGGGAAAGGACCTGATCACCTCAATAGATGTTGCAAAGAGGTACGTGACCGAAGCCATAAGGTCATCCTTTAGTATAGGTAAAGGGCACGGGCCCTTAAACCATTTTGTTAGGGTGGAGGGGATGCCTTAAGCGCTCTTTTTCCTTCTCCTCGGAATCAATATAACTTTCAAGTTCTCGTCGATGTATACCCCCTCAACCTTGTCTTTTATGCTTGGAAGTTCGAACATTACGTCCATCAAGAGCTCCTCCAAAACAGCCCTAAGACCCCTTGCTCCAGTACCCCTTTCCAGCGCCCTCTTTGCTATAGCTTTGTAAGCTTCTGGTGCGAACTCTAGGCTTACGTTTTCTGCCTCGAACATTATGCGGAACTGATTAACGAGCGCGTTTTTTGGCTTGGTCAGTATATCGACCAGATGGTCCTCGTTCAGAGCGTGAAGCGGAACTACAATAGGTATCCTCCCTACAAACTCCGGTATTAACCCGAACTTTATTAGGTCCTCTGGGGTCACACGCTTTAGGATCTCGTAGTTTTTCGTCCTCAACTTTCTCCTCCTCTGAAACTTTAAAACCTATGCTCCTCTTTCCCAACCTCTGCCTTATTATCTTTTCAAGCCCCTCAAAAAGCTCCGCCAAAAATGAAAAGGATATCCGTCGTGTCTATCCTTATATA
>AKKQ01000107.1 GCA_000276965.1 Thiovulum sp. ES
GACCCATATGAGTCAGAACCACCAATTAAAGACTCAGGAACTCCTAAAGAAGTTGTAATCTCTTTTAGAGCTGTCTCTAAAGCTTCAGACATATCTATCTGCTCTCTAGCATCTAAAGAAAGATGTTCAATAGATAATTTCATGTTCGTTACTAGATTATAGCCCTCTTCTGCATCTGCTGCTGAGTTTATTTCGTTTTGTAAAGTATCTAAATCCTCACCAGATAAGTTATCCTCTGTGGAGATTAACCTGACAACCTTATAAGCTTGATTAATCTTTGTTCTTTGTCGCTTCTTAGCAGAGATGTAATCAATAGCAGGTTCGATAGCTCTGTTTATAATAGAATTGTCTATATCATTTATGTCTTGTCTTTCTAACGATACGATATATTGCCCCTCAGAATTATAAGGGTCTGTATCTACTAGGTAATCTGTTTCTAAGTTATTAGCTCTTATCTTAGCTTTAGAGTAGTTTATAGATTGTAAAGTATTGTCTAAATCTTCGCTGTATATAGATTTTATTCTTGATATTCCTGCACTTTTCGGTAAGGTATATATTGAATAATTTATGTCAGTATTAGATTTCCTGTTTAGCACTATATGAGGGTTTAGAGAAGATACAGTATGCATACCTTTATAGTCTCTATTTACTTCCTGCACCATGCTATTCACGACTTTTAGTCTTTCCGTGCTAGAAACTGTATCTGGTGAAGATTTATATCTGTTAAGTATGTCTTCAATTCTTTTAGATTGTTCAGAAGACTCTGTCTTACCTTTTACCATCTTTGAGATGTTACCAAAGTCTATGACTGTGTCTTTATCAAATTCGTAGTCATCTTCGATTAACATAGCCCCTATTCCGTATGTCCAATAATTTGAGACTGTCTTATATAAAGTTTCTTTAAAGTCTGCTCTCGAGAGTAAAGTGTTAAATTTATAATAGATATAATCTTCTAGTATTTGATTTCCCTCAATAGATGGCTTCTGTAACATTATAGAAGATAGAGGTAGCTTAGTGAAAAGTTCTACGATTCGACCAAAGATGGTAAATTTATTCAAATATGTAAAGATAGTGTATTTTTCATCTGTTGATAGATTGCCTAAGGTATTAGCCCCTGAATTCAAATACTCTAGCAACATCTCAGCCCTTATATAAGAGTCTGAATTCTCTGACATTAGGCTATTATCAGTCTGTAAAATAGAAGATAAGTCTAAGCTATTATTTAGACTCCCTCGTCTTTTATGTATCTCCAGTTTCTTTCTAGCCTGTTTTTTGTTTAATCCTGATAAGTTTAACTTCACCATTATCGTCGGACTCCTCTAGTAGTATTTTTATGTCTTCTAAGAATAGAAGGTTTTCTCTTATTTTTACGAGAAAGGTTCTGTGTAGAAATCTTGTCTCGAGGAACTTTCACGACTCTAGGAACTATGTCTTTATTCAAATGGCATAAATAGATTGCTCTAAACATAGAATCCGCAATATCATCATGTCCTGAAGTATTCTCTACCTTAGATAGACCGTTCCTCGAAACAGTTTCCTTTAAAGACAGTATGTCAGTTATAATATCTTCATCAGCAGGGAACATCAATTTTCCCTCCATTAGTAATCGTCTAAAGGTAGTAGCTAGTTCATGATTGCTTTGTTGAGTAGCGTTAAACTGCTCTCCTGTTCGTATTCCTTTCTTCTTTAGTTCTCTGTCAAATAAAACTCCTGACCATTGGTCGTATATAAATTTCTTTATACGGAAATGTTTATGTAGTTCTGAGATATGACTGATAACCTTGTCTAAATCAACTACTCCTGTAGCCTCTTCTGGACTGAAGTATTTTACATAATCGATTACAAAGGTTTCTCCATAAAAGACTAATAACTCGTAGTCTTCTTTCTCAAAAGTTTGGAAAGGTCTCTGGTCTTGTCTATGAGAAACAGTTATAGCAGTTCCATCCCCTGATAGACCTAAATCTACGCCCATATAGTATTCAAATTTAGGGTCGTACCCTTTTACAGTATTCTTAGAAGATGTATTTATTAAAGCTCGAACTTTATCAATATTAGGTAACCAGTCTCCCTCTTGTGTAATAAATTCTGCACGAATTTCTTGACGAAAAGATAGTTCTGATTTCTTGAAGATTATCTTCAGTCTGTTCGGAGATATATTAGGATTTATCCAATTAGAAGGAACATTGATGAAAAGAATTCCCCCAGATTTTACACTGTTTAAGGACATTTCGTATAATAAACCTTTCGGCCCGTTTGGAGAGCTTAGAACAAAAGACTTACCATGACTCTTACCGCCTTCTCCGATAAAACCTGCTACTGAGGGTGTTAAGGCTTCATAGATCATTTTATCTAAAGGATTTACTTTTGTAGAAACATCACTATCAATGAAATGAGCGAACTCGTCCATTATTACTACGAGGTTACTGTCCCCTCTTAATCCTGGAGAAGCCGCAAAGAAGGATAAAGTTATCTTATGACTGTCGGTATAAGACCCTTTCCGTATATATTCTAAAGCTACTTTAGTATTTAGATACACTACCCCGTCGACCTCTCTATCTATGTAAGGTTGAAAATACTTAGAATTCTTTATTATGTTAGATATCTTATCATATAATTTCTTTGCAGGTTTTTTACCATTAGCTGTAATAGCCACCCCGATTGGGTCTTCTGCTAAGATATTATAATAGCTATGAGGGTCTCCTAATTCAAGAACCATATAGAGAGTGTAAGAAGCAATTATGGCAGACATGACTGACTTAGAACCTCTACGACCAATTACGAATAGAATTTCTTCAATTTGAGAGTCTGAAGTGTTGTTTAGATATTCTTCTGGATGTATGTTTATCCTGTTCTCAGAATGTAAGAACCTTAAAAACTGAACTTCTGTAAAGGTATGTAATATAGCCTCGTTAAACTGATCTCGTATTACAATTTTATTGTCTTCTAAAGAGTCTGATAGTGGCATGTTATAAAATAGCTTAAAGATAAACTTCTGCCCTGGATATAA
>AKKQ01000108.1 GCA_000276965.1 Thiovulum sp. ES
GAGGTTGTTGTGGAAATTAGAGAAGCGGAAAAAAGCGAGAGTGAATTTGAGATAGATTTTGATGTTCCAATTTTATATGAAGATGATTCTCTACTTGTTGTAAATAAACCACCAAACCTCATCGTTCATTCTGCTCCTTCGGTCAAAGAGGCGACACTTGTTGATTGGTTAAAAAGTCGGGGAATTTCACTTTCAACAATTAGCGGAGAAGAGAGACACGGAATTGTCCATCGACTTGATAAGGGAACAACTGGAGCAATGGTTGTTGCAAAAAATAATTTTTCTCACCAAAAATTGTCGGAACAACTTTCAAATCGAACAATGGGTCGAAACTATTTTGCAATTGTAAATATGCCATTAAAAGAAGATATTTCCGTAGAGCTTCCACTCGCACGAAATCCTAAAAATCGTTTAAAAATGGGCATTGTTGAAAATGGAAAATGGGCTAAAACTGATTTTACAAAACTCAAAATTTCTAAAAATGAGAAAGAGGAGTTTATAGAAGCAAAATTACACACGGGACGAACTCATCAAATTCGTGTTCATCTGCTTTCTCTTCAGCGATATATTCTTGGTGATGAACTTTACGGTTTTGGTAAAAATCAAAAAGAGTTTCCGCACATGCTTTTACATGCTCATAAAATCTATTTTATTCACCCAAAAACTGAAAAGCGAATTGAGATAGATGCACCTCTTTCAGCAGAATTCCAAAAATATCTTGACAAAAATTTCTAAAAATTTCTTTAAGATTTTCGTTATAATTTAAATAGTTACAAATTTAAAAAATTGGATTCAAAAATGAAAGAAGCAAAATATATTTGGATGGACGGAGATTTTGTAGATTGGAAAGATGCAAAAACTCACATCCTTACTCACACTTTACATTACGGAAATGGTGTTTTTGAAGGAACTCGTGCTTATCAAACTGATAAGGGTTTGGCGATTTTCCGACTTCGAGATCACACTCAAAGACTTCTTGACTCTGCAAAAATTGTAATGATTAAACCAAATTTTTCACTTGACGAGCTTGAAAAAGCACAAGTTGAACTTTTACAAAAAAATGAATTTGGCGGAAATGTGTATATTCGACCAATTATCTATTTAGGATACGGTGTTATGGGTGTTCATCATGTAAAAGCACCAGTTCAAACAGCAGTTGCTGGTTGGGAATGGGGTAGCTATCTTGGTGATGAGGGTCTTGAAAAAGGTATCCGTGTCAAGATTTCATCTTTTACACGAAACTCTCCAAAATCAACAATGGGAAAAGCAAAAGCTGTTGCAAACTACTTGAATTCTCAAATGGCAAAATTTGAGGCAATTGAGGCGGGATATGAAGAGGGCTTACTTCTTGATGACAATGGATTTATTGCCGAAGGTAGCGGTGAGATCTTTTTTATTGTCAAAAATGGAACTGTCATCTGTCCTCCAAACGATTTTGCTCTTCAATCTATCACTCAAGATACTGTTTTAAGACTTGCGAGTGATTTAGGTATTCCTGTTGAGAGAAGAAAGATTTCTCGCGATGAGGTCTATACAGCAGACGAAGCTTTTTTCACTGGAACTGCTGCTGAAGTTACTCCAATTCGTGATGTTGATGCTCGAATTATTGGAAATGGCAAACGGGGAGAAATCACTGCAAAGTTGCAAACGGCATATTTTGATGTTGTTTATGGTCGAAATGAGAAGTATATTGACATGCTAACTTTTATTTAAAAAACTAATTTTTGGGCGGGGCTTGACATTCTTAAAAAATTTGTGTAGAATTCCGCTCACAAAACAAGCGTTGGAGTATCGCCAAGCGGTAAGGCACTGGTTTTTGGTACCAGTATTCCTAGGTTCGAATCCTAGTACTCCAGCCACTTTTTAACGGTCGCGAGATAGAGCAGCACGGTAGCTCGACGGGCTCATAACCCGTAGGTCACAGGTTCAAATCCTGTTCTCGCAACCATCCATTTCTAAATTATGAAACCTTCAAAAAAAATGACTACATTGTCATACACAATAAAACAACTAACTTTTTTACAAGGCTCTTTCCTAAATGACATCTCAAGAATTTACTAAATATGTTGAAAAGACAATTTCGACAAACAATGAAGAGTGTGTTGCTTTTGACAAAATTGCTTCTATTCTTGATCGACAACCAACTCTAGCAATTGCTAAAAATCTAATTAAGGCAATTGAAAAAAACAATAGTTGCCTCTTTACTTCCTATCAATTTACAAAAAAACAGAACGAATTAGACACAAAAAAGAAAGAGATGCAGAAGCAAAAAGCTCATCTCCTTGCATTAAAAGAAGAGTTCAACATCATGAAAGAGCGAGAAGTTCTTGAGTGGTCGCGAAGTGATAGTCCTGTCCGAATGTATTTGCGGGAAATGGGACAGACTGAATTATTAACAAGAGAAGATGAGCGAAAATTAGCAAAACAGATTGAAGCGGGTGAAGATGTTATTCTTGATGCGATTTCATCTGTTCCGTACCTCATCGATTTTATTCTTGATTATAAAGATCCTCTAATAAATAGAGAGAGAAGAGTAAAAGAGCTTTTCAGAAGTTTTGAAGAGGAAGATGGAGAAAGTTCAAATAACAATAGTAATGAAAATGATTCAGAGACTGAAGAGGAGAAACCCAAAAAAGTTGTTAGAAAAACTTCAGTAAAAAATCGAGAAAAAACAGTTATTGAAAGTTTTAAAGCTCTTGAAAAAGCGAAAAAAGATTGGTTGAAATCTCTTGAAAAAGAGCCTCCAGCTGAAGATTTTTCTGATCCTGCTTTTATTCTTTATCA
>AKKQ01000109.1 GCA_000276965.1 Thiovulum sp. ES
AAAGGTATGTAATATAGCCTCGTTAAACTGATCTCGTATTACAATTTTATTGTCTTCTAAAGAGTCTGATAGTGGCATGTTATAAAATAGCTTAAAGATAAACTTCTGCCCTGGATATAATTTTAGCCCTAAACCGCTTTTGCTCTCTGCAAAAGTTACAATGTCCATATAAGTATTATTTCTAGATTTAAGATATAAGTCCTTAGATAGTTCATAGACTGAGTTAGATAGTGCCATTTAGTTCTCTTCTGATGTCTTTGAGACCTTATCGATAAGTTCCGACATTTCTGTTTCAGCATATCTCTTTACTGTCTTATATCTAGTTACTAAAGGGTTTTCCAGCAAGTCTATTGACTTATTGCTTATACCTTTCATACGAACAGATAGTTCTTGTTCAAAGCCTACGGTAGCAATTCCGAATATGTTTATAAAATTATTTATAGCAAGAGGCTCAATTCCTGCCTCCTGCATACTTGTTATAGTTGTTTCTAACATAATCTCAAATGCTTTCTGAACCTTAGGGTGGTTGAAATCTATATCTTCTCGCAGTTCATAAGTTCTCTTAGTATAAAGAGAAGCTTCTATATCATTTAAATGAATTAAGAGGGATTTAGCCACTGACATAGCTCTTCTACTCTCTTTTGAGTCTTCTGATTTAGCGAAAGACTTTAAAGCAGGTAACATAGTTACTGTTTTTAGTTTCAACACTTCGTCTAGTTTGTCTGTAAAAGGAATATTCTTATCTGTAACTAGAGCTGTCAAGAAGTCTATTTCTAAAGAATAGTCTTCAATTAATGATTTTACTTCCGATTTCGTTATGTCCATATAGCGCCTTACAAAAATGTAGCTAAAGTTTTAATCTTAGTCATTCTTTCTTGAGATAAAGATTTCATATCGTTTTTATCTATCTTATTAGCTTTGTATAATCTAGCTAGTTCCATGTTATCTAGTAAGCTTATATTAGAAACTTCCCTCACAGTATTGACTCTCATATTCTTTGACTCCTGTCTCATAACATCATATAAGCTAAGAGAATTGTAAGCTTTTAGATAATTCTTGCCTAGGTATTTTCCTGCAAGGTTTATAGAAGATTTTGTAAGATTAGATATAGCAATCTTTGACTTGTATAAACCTACATCTAGTTTGTCTAGATTAGAAAAACGAACATCTTTCTTTGGATCTCCAGTAAAGACAAACAGTTTCATGTCTGAAGGAATTATATTTTCAAAGTTCTCACCTACTAATTTACCTGTTGCTATGAAATCAAGTGTATCTCTCATGAGCTTACTAGAATTGTAAATCTCTAATAAATCCACCTCTAACCTATGCAAACTCATGAGCTTACTCTGAATAACTTTAAAGATATTATCAGTAATCCCCTCAGACATCTCTCTTACTATGTAAGGGTTTTGAGATAATATTCCAAATATATAAGATAACAACTGCTGTTTAGATAAAACTACCTCTTCGTCTCGCTCGTATATTACCTTAGAAACTTCTTTATAGTCGGGCATTTTTTCAAAGAACTCTGAATCGATTTCCTCTTTATATATAGGAATGGAAGTATCCATGTCCATATCTGAGTTAGCCTTAAATTTAATTCTGTTAGACATTAATTTCCCTTTCCTGCATATCTTGTAATAGTGTAGTAGTCTCCCTCTCTGTTAATAGTCCAGATAGGAACATCTGTCTTGTCAAGGAGTTCATTGTTCTCTAAGTCCTCTGCATATTCGACTATTATGTTATTAGAGGCTTCTAACATAGCTTTAACTCTATGCATAGGAATAGTTCTATCAAAGAATTTAGCTTTATAGCACCCCTCAGATGCTTCTGTAATCTGACATTTATGCTCTCTTAAATAAGATAGATTTAACTCTTTAAGATGACTGAAAGGCTTTACCTCTGTATCATAATTCAAAGCCTTTGCAAGACTGTAATCATTTATAGTGTGAATTAAGTCTATATCTATGGTACTTACTGATGGGAGAACTTCTGATATGTTCATTTTTATCCTTTTATTTACAATCAGAGTCAAGAATAACATGGGTGATAGTCTCAGCATTTATTTGAGAACAGCTTCCTGAATTTAAGTATAGTGTATTCCCTTTCAACATAGTTAAAGCAATATCTTCTAAAGATTTCCTAGTAAAGATAATGCTTGATTTCCATAAGTCTTTCTTGTTATTAGTCATATGTATTATATAGCTATTCTTTTCTGACCTAGAAAATCTACTAGAGAATGTATTCAATTTAGTGGTAATAGTATAGGTTCGACTATACTTATATTGTTTTTTTACAGTATAGCCTTGGAACACCTCTAGTTCATAATCGTCTGGGTAGTATCTGTCAGACAAAATGATTATAGAGTCAGCTTTTTTCATATTTGCTATATAATATATGTGCTTATAAAACAAAGAGTCGTCATACTCCTCGCCTATATGACCTACCCAAGCTCCACATGTAGAACACCGTAAAGTCTCTTCGTCTGTATAGGAGTGAGAACATGTATCTCTTCCGTTTATAGCTACCTTTTCTGAGGTAGAATATACGGATACAATGTCTAATAGTATTGTCTCGTAATAAGTGTCAATTTCAGTGATATTATTTAGTCTTATCACAGTTATAGAACACCTTGTCAGTGTTTTCCAGTCTTTTCAAGAATTTTGCAGAATAGTCTCCGTATGTGTTTCGTGTCATCAAGGTTTCCAGATATTTTATATATCTTTTTGCTCTGATAGTGTATAGTAGAACCACAGACTCTTCTT
>AKKQ01000110.1 GCA_000276965.1 Thiovulum sp. ES
AGTGGGGATTTGTAGTTCCTAACGGTTGGGGCGATCCAGAAGTAATATATCCTACTATCAGATTTGACAGAATGAGTCTAGCTAGAAGTTCTGAAGACTTCCAGTTAATAAAACAGTTAGTAGAAAATAAGAACCTACCAGTAAGTTATCTATTAAAGAACTTAGGATTTGACCCTAAAGAAGTTGAGACAACTCTAAAATCAGAGTCAGGCTCTATCTTAAATCCAGCATTTTATAACTTTATGCAAGATTTGTTATCAGAAAGGGCAGAGGAATTGTCTAAAAATGATACTTTAAAAGATATGGTAAAAAATGCTTTAAACCTTAATTAATCTATGTTTTACACCTCACTTAGAAAAGGTATGTTATGCAGATTTTATCTACATTATTTCAAAAGATATCAGAAAACTTCATATCCTTTAATAAGAAAGCTAAGCATATAACAGTTTATACAACTGACAGCAAGAAAGCTTTAAACCTAAAAGGTATTGTAAATCCAGACAGTAAGACCCCTAGCTATTTTTATATAGAAAGGAAAGGCACTAACAGTGTCGCATTTGTTCTATATGACAGTTCTAAAGGGTATGGCTTATTGAGACAGTGGCATGGTGCTTTAAAGGGGTTTAAGACTGGAGCTTTTACAGGTAGCTTAGACAAGAATAACAAGTCAGCTATATCTCATACTATTGAAGAGGTCGAAGAGGAGGCAGGCTATAAGTTATCTGAGGAACGAATACAGAATATAGGACTACACGAAGTAGGTGCTAACACTAACGAGAAAGTCTATCTATATCTTGTAGATATATCTGGTCTAGAGTTCCAAGGAATTGTTCCTGAAAACATGTGGGAGGCTAATACAGAAACTATATGGGTGAAACCTCCTTTCACATCATTACACAAGGTAACCACAGACTGGAAAGCTATATTGATATTAAATTCTGACAACCCCTCTCATACTAAGACAACATCCTCTGATACTTATTCTGCTTTAGAAACTTTATATTCCTTTACGACAGATAGAATATCTGGATATCAGAGAATTGATTTTACTATGAACAGAGACTTACATATTGACACTTTAATAGGTAAGTCTGAAACTGCTTTAGTTCCAAAAATGTTCTCTCTATCTAGTTATGTAGAACTTCTAAAAGGTCAATCTTACAGAGGGCTATATAGAGATAGCTCTCTTTATCTCTATGATGTTGCTAAGGGGCATTGGAATAAATTTATAGATAAAGAGACTAACTTGATTCTAGAGAGTTCTAAGGTGTCTCGTAAGGTAGGCATAGGTGTGAAATTGATAAATGCTCAAAACTTAAATAATATACAGAAATGGAAAATTATCGACAATTCTGGTAAAACCTATGCTATTCTTGAACAAGATAAAGAAGACTTTATAACTTACATAAGTGTAGTGAGTCCAAAAACAGGTAACTATCAAGAACTAGACATCTTAACTTATGTAAATCTTACCAAGAAAGAGACCTTAAATAAAGCTATCGAACTATTAACCTCTAAATATCATTATATATCTTTTTATGCTTCTATATAATGTTTCTAGGTAGTCTATTCAAAATAATTAAAGGAAACTAATGCTAGATAAAAATTTATGTGAATATTTAGATCATTCTTCTCTAAGATTATGCTATTGTAAATCCTCAAGATTTTTTAAATCTGAGTGTCCTTATGAAACTTATCGAGAAGCTATGACATGCGATATATATAATTCAAACTTACATCACAAAAGGAAATCTATTGAGAAATCAGTCATTTCAAAATATGCTACCACCAAGAGTAGATAAACGAGATAAATTGCCAGAAGAACCTCATACTTCAAAAACGGTGAATAAACCTATCGAAGCTTGTGAGGGATATTCTTGCTCTTCCAACTCATCAGGAAGCAGTAATCTTGAGATTGTTCATAAGAACAAGGAAAAGAATAAAGGAATGTCTAAGAGTTCTAAGCTTATGAGATTTAAGGCAGACGATTGGGTTTTTACTCAAGTAACTGCAATAACTTCAGCAAAAAAGACTAAAGACGGCAAGGTAAGTCAGAATTCCTTTCAATATGTCAATACTAACGGAATTGCTATCTCTAACGAAGACTTATTGAAATACTATAAGTCTTTTATAGGGTCTCATAACTATAAAGACCATGAACAAGAAGTTAGTAAGAGCTATGGAGTGGTGCTAGATGCTGTAATCCGTCCAGTAAATAAGACAGGAGATACAGTATATTATGTCGATTTATTAATTGCTACTAATAGGCATAAAGACCCTGCATGGGCTAGAGCTATTGAAACTCAGAAAGTAAAATATGTTTCTATGGGAGCAGACTCTTCTTCTATACAATGTTCTAAGTGTGGTAACATTGCTGTAAAAGATACAGATATATGCGAACATTTATTATTTGAAACTGGTCTATTTTATATAGATAAAGACGGAAATAAACAGATTACTTCAGGGTGGATTTCTGATAAGAAATCTGACTACTCCATAGGAAGTATTGAATTCGAGGAAATCAGTTACCTAACTGTATCTCCTGCTTATAGAGCTAGTGCTTTATCTTATGTAATTCCAGTTCCAAAGAAT
>AKKQ01000111.1 GCA_000276965.1 Thiovulum sp. ES
GACATCAACTTTCCGAAATATGATTTTCAGAATTTCCCAAAGCGAACTTTCATGAAGATCGCTTTTCCAATTTTCCAAAATATAATTTTTTGAAAACTTCAGAAGCCCACGACTCTCTCCAAAAAATATAAAAACGATTCTGTCAAGTATTTTCTGCGACAAATTCAAGACTTCTAGTTTTCCTGAAACTGAAATAAATTCAGTTTGTTCAGGACTTTGATGCTGAACTTGTTTCAGTATCTCTTCATAAAGCTCAAGCCGAACTTCCGAAAAATCTTTGTAGAACTTTTCCGAAATCTCTCTTTCAAAATTTGTTGTCTCTTCACGAAATTTCATAGGCAAATTTTCTGAAATCGACTCAAAACTCAAAATTGCATGAAATCTTTTGAACTCTTCAAAATTCATCTCAAAAAGTTTGAAACTCTCAAATTCAGTTTTTTTATCGATGTAAAATCGGAGTTCTGAAAAATTTGAAATAATTATATATTTTGAATTTGAATGAGAATTGTGATAATTGAATGCCTGATCTTCCACAAGAGATAGGTTTTTTGTTTTGAAGTCTTTCAATTCCACAATTCCAATTACAGAATTTGAAACTTTTATAACTCCATCTGCTTTTTTTCGGTCGGTTTCGTTTTTCTCTTCACGAAAAATATTCGCATTTTCTGGATTTGAATCTTCTAAAATATAACCAAGAGAATTCTCAAAAATGTCTCGCAAAAATCCATCTTGATACTTTTCCTCTTTCACTTTTTCAACAAATTTTCTCTTTTTTTGAAACTCCTGAAATTTTTGAAAACGAGATTCCAGAATCTCCGAATTTTGCTGAAAACGATCTAAAACGGCATTTTTAAACATATGACTCCTTTTTAAAAAATTCTATCAAAAGATAATCTCTGAAAAAAAACTTCTTTTCTACACAAGTTAAGTTTTTGTGATAGTATTTAATTGACATACTCCCCATAGCTAAAGCTAGGGGATTCTGTTTCATTAAGAAAAGCCTAATAAATTAGGTCTTACTTTCTCTCCACAAGAGTTGATGTCCCAACTCTACAAATATTTATACTTGCATTTAAATCTCTATCAATTTCAAATCCACATTTTTCACAAATGAATTCTCTTTCGGACAAAGAAAGTTTCTCTTTTTTAAATCCACAATTAGAGCAGGTTTTGGAAGATGGATAAAACCTATTTATCTTATGAACACTTGCTTTATAAGAAAGAATTGTTACAAATTCAGCAAAAGCTAAATCATTTATTTTTCGTCCCCAAAGTTTCTGCATAGCTTTTAAATTCAAATCTTCTATAAAAATATCATCGTATTTTGACTTTAAAAAGTTTGCCAACTTATGGAAATAATTTTTTCTGCTATTTGCTATTTTTGTATGAAGTTTGGAAAGTCTATCTTTTCGCTTTTTTCGGTTATTAGAACCTTTTTTAGCTTTTGATACTTTTCTGCTTAACTCTTTCAGTTTTTCTAAGTTTTTCAGGTAGAATAAAGGTGATTCTATTTCTGTGCCGTCTGAAAGAGTTAGAAATTTCTTTAAACCAAAATCAATACCCACTTTTTTACCAGTTGTGATACGATTTTCATCTTCTTTCTTCTCTATCGTTACAGAAATATAGAAATCATTATTATCCCTTTTAATAGTTACAGTCTTAATTTTGCCGTCAATAGGTCTTGAAAGCCAAAACTTATATTTATAACCACTAAGAGAGAGAACATTGTCTTCTATTTTATAACCGGTCTTTCCTTTTAATGTGAAAGATTTGTATATTTTGACTTTCTTAAAACTTGGTGGAGATGTTCTAATTTTTCTCTTCAAATTACCAAAGAATAACTTATAAGCTTCATCAACTCTTTCCGTTATATTTTGAATTGCTTGAGAACCTACATTTTTCCAAAAATTATATTTATCTAACTTCTTTAATTTGGTTATATGTTTTTGCAGTTGAAATTTATTTAGATATTTTCCAAATAATCGATAATATCGTTTGTGAAGAGCAATGACATGGTTATAAATAATTCCAGAAATATCTACTAATTTATGAAGATATTTTAATTTTATTGTTTCATAAAGTTTATATTTATAAGTTAGAACCATTTTCTAAAAACTTTTTCCATTTATCCTTGCTACCTTTTTTCTCACTTCTTTGTTGATTTTCAATATATTGTTTAATTATCTCCAAAGGTGCACCTCCTACTGTTGCAATAAAAACTGAGTTTGTCCAAAGAGTTGGCAACCTACTTTTCAAAAAAGGAAACTCCATTCTTAATAATCTTGAACTTCTACCTTTTGCTTTTTTCACAAATTTCATAACTCCAAATTGTGGATCAATTTCTGCCAAAATATGAATATGATCTTTCTCTGTTTCCATCTCTATTATTTCGACATCATTCTCTTTTGCAACCTCTGATATTATCTCTTTTAATCTTTTTTCAACATCTCCTACTAAAACTTTTCTTCTATATTTTGGACACCAAACAATATGATATTTGCTAGAAAAAACAACATTATTATTTGATTTATATTTAATATCTTTCATGAGAAGTGTTATGCCATAGCTTTTAAAGTAATACCTTTATCCT
>AKKQ01000112.1 GCA_000276965.1 Thiovulum sp. ES
AAGTTTGGAAAGGTTCTATGTAACCTTTTAAGGCGTATTAGTTTGGGGCTTTGATTTTGCTTCCGCCCTTCGCGTTTGCCCTTTTTGCGGGTGGAATATACTTTAAATTTGCGGTATTTTTTGCCCTGATCGTGCTGTATTACGAGGTTTATCGCCTCATTTCAAACAGGCTCAATCCATACGCTTTTCTCTTCGGAATCTTGGCCATATCCGTATCCTTTTGGAAAGGCGAGATAATACTTTCAATTCTCCTCCTCTCAATTTTTGGGGTGATAAACTACCTGATGGGTTTCAGTGCAAAAGAAGCATTAATGCTCATTGCAATAGTGGTTTTCGTCTTGATACCTGCAAAGGTACTTGTCGAGATAAGGGAAATTTCCCTTAAGCTCTCCGTCTTCCTCCTTACTACAAACTGGATGTTCGATACGGGTGCATACCTTTTCGGAAAGTTCCTAGGAAAAAGAAAAATTTTCACGAATATAAGCCCCGGAAAGACCCTAGAAGGTCTGGTAGGTGGATTGGTCACGAGCGCCTCAATTGGAGGAATTTTGGGATATTTCCTTTGGGGTCCGGATAAGGTTTTTGGGTTATCTTTAACGGGTTTTTACATAGGTTTGTTGGCCCAATCTGGAGACCTTTTAGAGTCGGCTTTGAAGAGGGAAAAGGGGGTGAAGGATTCGGGAAAGATCATGCCAGGGCACGGTGGGCTTTTTGATAGGGTGGACAGTCTCCTCGTTTCCATCATGGGTTTTTACGTAGCCTTAAGGATGTTCAGGGAATTTTACCTGTAGAACTCCGAAAACCTCAAGAACTTCAAGCTATCCTCAACCCAGGATACCCTCCTCAACTCCCTTTTCTTTTCCATTACCTTCTTGGAAAGCACGGTTAATGTGTAGGAGTTCATTATTGCGCTCAGAAGCAGAAGCGAAGATATAACTATCAGGTGAAATATGAAACTTTTCATCTTGCCTTAAATGGGTTCGCAAATTTCTTATCCCTGAGCAGAGAATGATGGCTTACCTCATCTACCTTCACGAAAACCCTCATCTTCGCCGATCTGCTCCTTGGATTTCTCTTTACCTCCTCTTGTGATGGTGTTATAGGCTTTCTTGTGATATCCTCTACAAAATCGTAAAACCTAAGGCTCTTTACCATTCTATCCTCTAAGGAGTGGAAGGTTATCACCACGAGTCTACCCCCGACCTTCAAATATCTAAGCGCCAAAGCTAAGCCCCTCCTCAAGTTCTCAAGCTCGTTGTTCGTGTATATCCTCAGAGCTTGCCAGACCTTGGCCTTTGCTTTATCCCTAAATTTGGGATGGTAAAGAGAATCCACGATGCTCGATATATAGGTGGTTCTTAAAACATCGACCTTCTTTGAAACTGCCTTTATCCTCCTTGCTATTACCCTCGACTTTTTTCCTCCCCGTAAAGCCTCAAGATCCTCTCAAGATCCCTCTCATCCATCTCCCTTATAAGTTCGTACGCCGGCTTTCCCTCCCTTGGGTCGAACCTCAGATCCAAAACCTCATCCTTCTTGTAAGAAAACCCCCTCCCGTTTTCAAGCGACACGGAAGATATACCGAGATCAAAAAAGGCCCTATCAACGTAGTTCAATCCCAGCTTGAGCATCACGAGGTCGAGCTTCTCGTATCCCAAATTAAAGAGCCTGATGTTGGAAAACGGATGAATCTTTTTGTGAAACTATGGAATAGGTGAAGGGATCCTTTTCCAAGCCTATGAGCAAACCGGGCTTTATCCTCTCCGCTATTTGAAAACCATGCCCCCCCATACCGAACGTCGCATCTAGGACGAACAGGTCCTCCTTCAAGTCCAAAAAACCAGAGCGCCTCCTCCAGCATCACGGGAACGTGCCTTAAATCTTTATCCATACCGATAACAAAACCTCGTTCCAATCCACCCTATAGCCGTTCCCCACATACCTAGAAGGTTTTTACGTTCATATCCATTCCCATGGTGTAGTTTCCCATCCTCATCTCCTGTCCCAAAGAGAAAACGGGCTTGTAAAGCTTGTCCTCGTAAAGCGCCCCCGATCCCAACTTCAATTTCAAGAATTTCGTTATAAAGCTTTCGTACCTCAAAAATCCCGAGGTTTTGTATAAGTTCGAAATGTAAAACTTAAGCTCCGAAAACCTCTCATCCATAAGCGCAAAAGAGGAAAACACGTAATATTCCACCTTCCCACCGTTCCCCATCGAGAGATCCCCTCCTATGTACTTTCTGTACCCGTCCCTAATAAGGAACTCGATCCCAAAGGTCCTCTTTTCCCCCTTCACCTTCCCTCCTATCCCCAAGGAGGCAAAGCTCAAAACCTTGTAGGCCAAGGATAATCCGTAATCCTCGAATTTTTCCTCCAAGTTCAGGCCATAAACCTTAAGCTCGTTCCTCCTTAGCAGATTGTAAAAGGCCGAAAACGCCACCTTACCGTTTGAATAAGATACGTACGAGGAAGTTAGAAAAAAGGTCGGTGTTTTTGACCGAA
>AKKQ01000113.1 GCA_000276965.1 Thiovulum sp. ES
ACGGAGATTGTGAAGATTTAGCTTCTTTGCTTATGTCAATTTCTTTAACACTTAACTTTGAAAGTAGGATAGTTATTGCCGAAAATGAAAAAAGCGGTCATGTTTGGACAGAGGTGTTAATTTCTAGAAATAAGCCACAAGATAAAACTTTGAAGATATTAAATCGTGAATTTAATTCAACTGCTTTTTTTGTAAAAAGAAAAGATGGTTATTGGTTGCAACTTGAAAAAAAGAAAAATTCATCTCTTTACAAAGAAAAATATTTTATAAATAAAAATTTACAACTTCATAAATATTAGAATTACCACAGACACAAATATTTTATCTTTATAACTAGGAATCAGGACTTTAGTCCTGCCCCACTGAAACAAGTTCAGTGTCAAGCACGAGACAAACATTGTCCAAAACAAGACTAAAGTCTCGATTCTGTTTTGTCTCAAAAACAACAAAGTGATAAAATTTTGAAAAATTTAGAAAGGTGATTTTTGGAACAAAAAGAGGAAAATTTAGTTAAAAAAACTTGCCGAGAACTCGGAATCACTCAAAAAGAACTTGCTGAAATGATGGGGATAAGTAGGCAAAGTGTGAATAATTGGGCAAATAATAGAACTGATCCACCAAAAATATTCTCAAGATTAATAGAATTACTTAATATAGAAAAAAGATTCAAAACTATTAAAGAACAATTTGTAATGTAAAAATTATAATACTTTTATATTGCAAATAATAAAATATTTTACTATAATTCTTCTCATGCAATAGAGACTGTCTCCAAACTCTCCCTATTGCAAATTAAACCCATTATTAGGATTTAGAATGAAAATTCTATCACAAAATTTCACCGAAGATACTAAAATTAGAATTTTGTTAATTGATGAAAAAGAGTTTTTTGTTGCAAAAGACATTGCGACTCTTTTAGAACATTGTAAAAAGCCTGTATCTTTCCGTGATAAGGGGTCGGTAATTTACCGACCCTCAAATTAAGACCCTCAAACAAAACTTATTTTAGAGTCTGATGTCTGGTGATTGATTATTAAATCAAAACTCCCTGAAGCAGAAAAAAATGAAAATTGGATCATGGAAGAAGTCCTCTTTGGGGAAACTACTTGTGAATGTTTAAAATCTTCAAAGAATTGCAAAATTAATAATCCTGAATTAAAAGAAACTGAAATTTTGAGTGGTTAGATTTCAGATTTTGCCTATAAGAAAAACTTTATTATAAGCTATTAGGTCATAGTCCAGATTTTTTTCTATTATTATGCGATTAAAAGGTAATTTATGATTTATAAAATAGCAATTATTGGTGCAGGTGCAAGTGGTTTGATGTTTTTATCAAAATTAAAAAAGCATAAAGGAACTGCTTTAATTGATAAAAATAGTTTTGCGGGGGAAAAAATCAAAATTTCTGGCGGTGGGAAATGCAATATTTCAAATAGAGATATTTCTACTGAACACTATTTAGGAGATTCTGAATTTTTAGAAAATCTTTTTAAGAAATTTGACAAGAATTGGATTTTAGATTTTTGCCGTGAAAATGGATTTAATCCAAAATTGAATGAAAAAAATATTTCTGGTAGTTATTTTTGTAATTCGTCAAAAGATATTTTAGGAGTTTTGAAAACTGGACTTAAAAAAGCGAGACCTTTCTTTAATAGAGAAGTTTTAGACTTAAGTTTAGAAGATGATATTTTCAGAATTGAGACAAGTGGAGGAGATGTTTTTGCGGAAAAAGTGGTTGTTGCTTCTGGTGGATTATCCTATCCAAATCTCGGGGCGACAAATATCGCTTTTAAAATTGCAGAGAAATTTGGACATAAAATTGAGAAATTAAATCCTGCCCTTGTTGGTTTTACAGTTCAAAAAGAGCAATTTTGGTTTAAAAACTTAAGTGGGGTTTCACTTAATGCAAAAGCAAAGATTGGTGAAAAAACTTTAAACGGCGACATACTTTTTACACACAAAGGCTGTTCTGGTCCATTGATTTTAAATAGTTCACTTTTTTGGAAAAAAGGACAAATTGAATTAGATTTTATGCCGAATTTTAAAATCGAAACTTTTTTACATCAAAAAGGAAATATTTCTACGGTTTTACCTCTTCCAAAACGATTTTTAAAAGAGTTTCTAAACTCCATCTCTTTAAAAGATAAAAGCATGGAAAATTTAAATAGCGATGAGGTCGCAAAACTCAAAATTCTCAAAAACTACTCTTTTTCTCCAGCAGGAAATTTTGGATATTCTCGTGCTGAAGCTACAAAAGGCGGAATTTCTACAAATGAAATAAGTGAAAATTTTGAAAGCAAACTTCAAAAAAATCTCTATTTTATTGGCGAAAACCTCGATATTACTGGTGAAGTTGGTGGATACAATTTTATTTTGCATTCACTTCTGCTCTTCAATCCGCTTCCCATTTCTATTAGATTTTTCTTATTAATCTTATTTTAAGTTTATCTCCCTACAATTCCACCC
>AKKQ01000114.1 GCA_000276965.1 Thiovulum sp. ES
CCCTCAAGCGGGTACTTTTGTAACAAAAAGGGGATGGAATTTAAACGAGGGGATATGACGGATCTTACCGAATAAAGGACATCGTAGGTGTGGAAGATTTCGCAGGATGCTGGATTGTCGGATCTTTCATCGTCCGCAACGAGCAAAAAGTTGTACCTCCAAATTCCGTCCTCCGTAAGGTTCTCGTAGTTTATAACTTTTTCTATGTATTCCGAAAGTTCCGAATTTTCCCTAACGGGTATTCTTCCCAGGGCCACGTCGGAATATCCGTCCATGTCAAAATCCCCGTAAAAATCGTCGTATGCACCGAAATTATCCAGGTTAACTGAGAGACTGGAATCTATAGGGTAGTAAGGTGGAACTTGGTTTAAAATTGCGGAACCGGAAAAGTTCTTGTAATCGTAGCTTCCATCCCCGACCAAAACCGCGTACTTGGGCCTGTTCGGATCCCTCAAATACATGTTATAAAGGAAGTTCCTTATGGAAACGGGATCCGGATTTCCCAAGGAAAACTGCGTATAAATATCCTCAACGCCAACCCATGCGGTTGAAACGCTAGAATACTCCCACCTTGAACCGTTAAACGTTGGGGTTTTCCCTGCCCTGAAGTCTAGAGTCTCCTAAATGTACCCTCAAATTTTCTCGAACCTATGGCCACGTAGTCCGCGGAAAGGCCGTATAGATCCCTCGAAATGTCCAAAATTTCCAAAGATATTGGCCTTGAGGCGAAGTTAGAGATGTATATTCTGGCCCATCCGTTCGAAGAGTCGTACACAAACAAGTTGCCGGAGGAGTAAGAATAGCTTTCTATTATCTTGGGTTCGTAAGGATCCGTGACGTCCCAGACGAAAAACCGGCCTTCCCCCCCTTTCAAATTTAAGGTGAACTTTCCGGATGAGCTTACGAAGAAAAGCCCCCTCGTTTTCCGTAAGCGCCGTTCGATACATAGGAAAGTTCGTAATAGTCCAGGTAGAGCGTTGGGACCGTAAAAGGGCCTTAGGATGTACTCCACGGTGTTATCTGTTGAAAGCGCGGGGGAACAACTTAGGGTTTTGAAGTTACTGACCCTTACAAGGGGCCGAATCGCAAGAACTGGCCGTTATTTTTATCCAGAGCCTCGCGGAGGTGTCGGAAAATTCGCCGTTTGCAACCCTAGTTCTGAAGGAGATCCCGCTTAAAACGTCGTTCAATTTAAAGCTGTACGTGTATATCCTGTCTGGATCCGAAGCCGTCCTCGCCATCTCCCTTCCCACCCAAACCCTACCCTTTTTTCCCGGGTTGTTTATGTTCTCCTCGAACCTATAAAACTTTATAGCTTGGGCGTATGGCCCGGGAGGGAAATTTAAAGTTTTTATCCTCTTACCGTTTTCTCCTCCCAATCCCAAAAAGTAGTACGTGGTGTCCGTGTACGGGTTTTCAAAGTAAGAGACGTTTCCCCCGATTATCTTAAAGCCCTTTTGTGCTTCCCCCCAAAACAGGATCCTCTGCCCTACCTCGTCTATCCATATCGGGATCTCGTGGGGAAAACCGAAGGTCGCAGAAAGGTTAGATCTTAGGGTATCGAGCAGGGCGATCATCTTTATCGTGCTTCTTGGATAGGAATTTACGTTTATACCAAGTTTCGAAAGCTCGGAGAAGGGGATCTCGTAAACCCTACTTTTTGTTATTTTTATCTTTATCCAGATTTCGGATTTCGAAAATGGATTTTGTGGTAAAGAGCTCGGCCTTGAAACGTCGTAATAAACCCAATCCTCCCTTAGGTTCAAAACTCCGGCTAAAATTAGGTGGGTCCTAAAGTCCGTTGATGGCCTTCCTTTAAATTTCGGTTCGGGAAAATTTACGGAAACCTTCCCATCCTTGTATACCCTCAATTCCAAATACCTTACCCCAAAAGATGTTCCTTCACGATATGAGCACGAATCGCAGGAAACGGTGTAAGGAACATGTGGGGGAAGCTGAATTTTATAGGTTTCGAAGGGCTTGCCGTTTAAAACTACATCCAAAACCATTTATCCGAAAATGCCCGTAATGGTAGGCAACCACTGGTTAAACAAAAAGTAAATTCTACCCAAAAGAAGGGAGATCCTGGCCATAACGGTATATCCAAAGAGGCCCAAAGGCCAACATTATGAAAATATCCCCAGTCTAACTATGGGCTTCATGAACCCCCTCGTGTTCGGTCGAGAAGAAGAAGTACATTATCGAGGTTATAACCCCCAAAACGAAAACCCAAGTTTGAGAAAACCTGCCAAAGTTCTCTCCCCACTAACGGAAGGAACGTGG
>AKKQ01000115.1 GCA_000276965.1 Thiovulum sp. ES
CCCATAAAAATAATTTCAAGATCAAGAGTAGGAATTACAGCTTTTTCAAGAATCGTTTTAAAATTCTCAATGTCGTTGTTTATCTCTTTTTCAATCTCTTCAATTGATGAAAGTGCTGTGCTTCTAAAAATTTGATCGACATCAAAACTCTCACTATTTGCTTCAAGCTCTTCAAGTTGAGGCATCAAACTATTTTCACACTCAATAGCAAACTGCTTTGACGAAATAGCAAGTTTTTGAAGTGCTTGATTAAAACTCTTTTTGAAAACAGTAATTGAACTTTCAGTCTCCAAAGTTTCCGCTTTTCCTGTTGCAATCATGTTGATAACGGTTGTGTTTTCCAAATCACTACGACTATCAAGAAATTTAAACTCTTCAATATGATCAAGGAAAGCTCGTTTTCGATCACTATCACCAATTGGATATCGAATGATTGAGTTTAAAACTCGACGACCAAATCTCTCTAAAAGATAGTCAAATTTATCGTCTTGATTTTTGTAATTAAAGACTGGTTTGATAATTTTTGAGACCTCATCGCTGTCTTTAATTGCCTTTACGAAAGCACCGAAAATATCTCTTTCAACTTCTTCAGTTTGATGCTTAACACTTTTTTCTACAATCGCAACAAAATCTTTTAAAAGTTCCTCGAATTTGTGTTGTCGAAAAGTGTGATTTGTAAGAGAAATCTCTTTTTTATCCGTCGCAAAATCTTCAATTTCTCTTACTGAAACTGGTTTAAAAAAGTTTTTAACTTCCGTAGTTAGTTTCTTTGCAAAAGGTTTTTCTTTTAAAAATTTATCTTCCAAAGAATCTCGAATGTCATTTAATGCTTTGACTGTGTCTCTTTTAATCCGTCTTTTTTCTCTATCTTTGATGAGGTCTCGCATCTCCTCTTCATCCATCTCTGGATCAATATCTTGCAACTCTTCAGAATTTAAAATATTCTCAAAAACTTCTAGTGTTTGGGATTGAATATTTTTCAGTTTTTGCTCTTCAATTTTAAACCAATCCTTCTTATAATATGAAATTAAAGAGTCTCTCAATTGATCAATATTTGCGGGAACTCCCTCATTTTCAGAATAATTTGCATCTTCACGATCTTTTTCATTTAAAACACCAATCTCATTTAAGTGTTTAAATGCTGAACCAAAAATTATTCTTTCTGAATTTCCGTATCCTCCAACAGCAGTAAAAACATTCGATTTCGCCTTATTTTTTGTCTCATCGTTTCTAAAAGTATCAAATTTGTTTCCAAAAACAAAAAGTTTATCACTTAATTTTATCTTTGTTCCATGCTCTTGAAAATTCTGTTTAAAAATTTCTAATGTTTGTTCATCTAAATTTGAACCACCCCGAGAATCAATGACTAAAACAATTGCATTTGCATTTTGAAAACTTTCTAAAGTCTGTTTTCGGTGAGATGGAATTGAAGAATCAAAACCTGGAACATCGTAAATTATCGATTTTGACATATCTTTTAAAGCTTGAGAACGAACAACCGCACTTTTAACACTAATTGGTTTGTAAAGTTCATCTTGGATTTCAGAAATATACGATTTAAACTCTTTGTCAGACAATTGAGTTTTTGCAAACTCTTTTGGCTTTTTGTCTAAATGTGTAGAAATTTGCAATCTGTGATATAAAATATCTTTTAAATCTTTAATTGTTCGATCTTTTTTTGCAGTGTAAAGAGCTTCATTATTCTCTTTTAAGTTTTCAATGTGATTGTCTAAATTTACAAAAGTTTCAAAATCTTCATTTTGTGCATTTGGATATTCAATATCTACAAGAAGTTCTCGGAAAATTTTGTTAAATTCATCTTTCGTATAAAACTCAATTGTTGCACCTTCTCCAGAAACAAGAGTTGTTGTCGTGTAGGTGCATCGGTCGAAAGCTGTTGGCAAAACATTATGATCTGTAAGAGCATTAACAAGTGTCGATTTTCCAGAACTTGTTATTCCAACAACCGCAATCTTAAAAGATTCTTCTTTTAAATCATCTAAGATTTTTTTACTACTTTTTTGAAGATTTCTGATCTCTTTTAAATCTGTTTTTTTAATAATAATATTTTGTTTGTCTGAGTCAATTACGGAATTTATTGCTGTATTCAAGTTTTCACTTTTGCTTAAAAGCTGATTCTTTTTTGCTTCATAATTCATAAAAATACAATACCTCTTTAAAGTTGATTGCTTTTACTTCGGTTTATAAATAAAAAAATTTAATGTTGTTGATTTTTAAAAGAAAAGTCGTTGTTAAATTG
>AKKQ01000116.1 GCA_000276965.1 Thiovulum sp. ES
ACCTTTTTTGGCAAGAACAATCTTTCCGTCTGAGTTAGTATCTACTAAGACTCCTGCTCGTAAGCTATTAACTGTGGAGTCAGCAAGAAAGTCTTGTTCTCTTAAATCTAGCAGAGAAGCAGGTAATTCGTATGAACCGTCTGTTACATTTTTATACAATTCTTTTAGCATGTTTGTCCTTATTTAAAAGACCAAAGACTAGATAACACACCATCGTTAGGTTGGTTACTAGCTTTTGTCGATGTTCGTTTTACAGCTTTTACATCTGTGTCCTCTGAATCTTCGTCTAAAACAATTGGTTCTGACTCTTTTTCTAGATTAGGTTCTTCAGGAGCTTCGTCCTCTTTACCAGAATCTTCAGATTCAGCAGGAGTTTTCTCTTCTTCAGGAGCTTCGTCCTCGAATTTTACTTCCTCGATGTCTTCTGTTGGTTCATTTTCTTCTGTATTGTCTTGCTCTTTTTCCATAGCTTGTTTCAATAAAGAAGCTTGTGTTTTAATAGTAAGAGATTTAGACATAAGATTGTCAATTTCAGGGGTGGATGAAGCTACACTTAGACTTTTAACACCTGTAATTCTAGATGTAATCAAAGATACAGCATTGTCAGCTGTCTTAATAGCATTTGTTAAACTACTAACAGCTCTTAATCTGCTTTCCGCAGTGTCATAGCTATTAGCTTTCAGTTTCCCAGCAATAAGACTTACACTATCACCTGTTCTTGACAGAGTTTTAGTGTAATTATCTAGCTGTTTTTTAGAGAACATTTTTAATCCTTTAGGTTTTAGAAGAGCCAAACGGCTCAAACTATTTCCTAAAGGATTAAAAACTTAAGATTAAAAGGTATAGATTGATTTTTCAATAAGCCTAGACTTTAGGTCTTTTTTATCAATGAGTCTTGAATATGTAAAGGAATTTCCATCTTTAAATTGGACTTTTAAAGGGTGATTTCCGTTTCTGGTAGCTTGAGCTTCTTCTAAAAAGTCCTCTAGTTTGGAAATATCTGAAGCGATAATTATGATAGGATTTTCATGTTTAGAAGTAGAAAGCTCTTCTTGAGTGTTCGTAACAGTTCCTCGAATGTCCGTAAATACCTTATGGTATTGCCTTTGTTCAATATCTTCGTATTCAGAGTAAGGATAATGATAAGGGTCAAAAGAAGAGTCAGGTATCCATGAACCATCTTTAGAATACTCGACATCAAATAACATGTTAATGTAGGGCATACCTAATTTATCTGTGATAGCTTTGTTATGCCCAATATCGACCATCTTTTTTAAGAGAGGTTTATGTATGTTAAAATCTACTAAGAAATCGACCTCATCATGAACGGTTAAGAAAGGAACAACTATGTCTGACTGGACATCTCTTAAAGCTTGAGACACTGTTTTATATTTTGAAGGTATAAATGCCACGGTTAAAACTCCAATTTAAGGTTAAATTCTACCATAGTAGATTTATTCATAGTAACTAAACTATCCCACTGAGACACCACTGAACCATCTTGGGCTAAAATAAGAACTAAAGTATTACCTTTTTCCAACTTTTCTAAAGAACCCTCTAGAGCCTCTAGATTTATATCTGTCTCTTTCACTGACACAACTCTTTTAATGTATTGCTTGGTGATATTATTGTTTTGAAGTCTATATAAATTGTTCTGTTCAATCCAACGACCTGTTTTAAAAATAATAAGCTTTATAAGTTCTGCTCCCCCTCCTTGAGTAGGACTATTAACAACCTTGTTTAAGCCTTTCCATTTAAAATTAGGGTCGTCTAGTTCAAATAGCCACATAGGTCTCTTTAAAAAGGTCTGAACATAAAGGTTATCTTCTGCAAACATCGTAAGCCTGTCTGAATAGTTTTTAAAGACTCTTAGACTTCTAAAAAAGTTATCATATAGTCTTTTAGACTCTTTCTCTGAGCAGTTAAGTTGGTTTTTTATTACATTAGGACTACCTCTATAAGCTAAAGCTAGACCTAGAACTTTCCCGACACCTCGCTTACTCTTTATCTCCGCCTTTAAAGACTTTTTACGATCAGAGTCAGTAGAAGATATATAATCCTCATATATGTCTGTGAGTTGATTTCCATAAAATGCCTGTGTGTTAGCAATGTGGAAATCTCCTGCCTTTAGCAAAGGTTCTTCTACCTTTGTAAAAGGAATATCAGCTAATATTTCAGCTATATCTTTTT
>AKKQ01000117.1 GCA_000276965.1 Thiovulum sp. ES
AACTTATGCTTACAACGGTGGGCTTTTTGCAAAAGATGAAAAACTTGATTCTTTAGAAATTTCTGATGAAACTCTTCAAAAAGTTTTAAATCTCGGTTCTTACGACTTTTCAACGGAACTTGATGTGAATATTTTGGGACACATTTTTGAGAATTCGCTTGACGATTTACAGAAATTTGCTGAAAATGATTTTAAATCTATTCGGAAACGGGACGGAGTTTTTTACACACCACAATTTATAACGAAATATATTATTGAAAACACAATTGGGGAATTATGCCGAAAAAAGTGGGCTGAAATTGTCAAAAATGAGACGGAATCTGAACTTTTGGAATACAGAAAATTTCTTGAAAATTTGAGAATTCTTGATCCTGCCGTCGGTTCTGGTGCATTTTTGAATGAGGCTTTGGATTTTCTGGTTCGGGAGCATGAGAAACTTCGTGAAAAACTTTTGCCATTTGGAGATTTGACTCTCGGCTACGAATTTGACAAGGAGATTTTGGAAAATAATCTTTTTGGAGTGGATATAAATCGGAGTGCAATTGAAGTTGCAAAATTGAGTTTGTGGATCAAAACAGCAAAACCGAACCGAAAATTATCAAATTTGAATAAGAATTTGAAAGTTGCAAATTCACTTTTGGAGATGCCGTTTGAGGAAAAATCGTTTGATATTGTTTTGGGAAATCCGCCTTATGTTCGAGTGCAGGGATTGAAAAAAAATGAGAAAAGTGAGAGTGAAAAGCTGGAAAAAATCTATCGTTCGGCAACAGGAAACTACGATATTTATGTGCTTTTTATTGAAAAATCCTTAGAAATGATTTCGGAAAATGGGAAAGTTGGATTTATTTTGCCACACAAATTTTTGATTTCGGAGTTTGGAAAAGGGGTTCGGGAAGTTTTAGCAGAAAAACGAGCAGTCGAAAAGTTGGTGCATTTTGGAAGTGAAATAGTTTTCAAAGATGCCTCTACCTACACTTGCATTTTGAATTTGAGTTTGGGGAATGAGAAAGTTCGTTTTGTGGAGACAAAGCCTACAAATTTGAAAAACTTATCTTGGAATGAGACGAGTTATGAAAATTTGAGTAGTGAAAAGTGGGTTTTGAAGAGTGAAAAAGTGTCGGGGATTTTGGAGAAATTGAAAGAACGACCTCATCGGGCAAGTGATATTTTTGAGAGAATTTTTACGGGTTTGCAAACAAGTGGAGACAAAATCTATCTTTTGGAAAAAACAAAAAATGGACTCTATTCACATTCGCTGAAAAAAGTTGTGGAAATCGAAAATGGACTTTTGAAACCGATTTTGAAAGGTGAAGATATTTCCAGATATGCAAATTTGGAAAACCGATATTTTGTGATTTTTCCATACCTGATTTCTGACGGAAAAGCCCAACCGATGACCGAAAATTTCATTTCGGAAAACTTTCCAAACGGCTACAAATATTTGAAAGAGAATGAAACGGAATTACGAAATCGTGAAAAAGGCAAAATGGACAAAGAGGGCTGGTTTCTCTATATTTATCCGAAAAGTTTGACTGAATTTCAAAAAGAGAAAATTGTTACTTCTGATATTGTAAATTATCCAAATATGACTTTAGAAAATGGCACTTTTTATCACGGAACAACGATTTACAGTTTAGTTAAAAAATCAAATTTAGAAATTGATAACTTTTCACTTTTAGGACTTTTAAACTCTAAACTTTTTTGGTTTTTTATTAAAAATACTTCGACAGAATTGAGAGGTGGATATTTTAGAGTTAAAACAAAATATATTGAGCCTTTTCCAATTCCTGATTTGACTGAACTCTCAAAAAGTGGCATTTCAAATTTTGCTAAAAAACTTTTGGACTTGAATTCTCAATTGAAAAATGTCAAAAATTCTTTTCTTGATGAAGTTGCACTCCAAAAAATTCCTCGAAAAATTGAGAATTTTGAAAAATTTGAACTTGATGAATTTATCTCTGAACTTGCAAAAACAAAAAAACTGAAATTTTCGGATAAGTTGGCAAAACGAAACTTTAAAAACGAATGGAAATCACTTTTTGAAAATGACAAAAATGAGGTTTTGAAACTTCAAAATGAGATTTCTGAATTGGAAAATCAAATTGACAAAATTGTTTTCAAACTCTACG
>AKKQ01000118.1 GCA_000276965.1 Thiovulum sp. ES
GTTGGTTGAGGTAGTTAGGGATTTTCAACCTCTGATGAGACCGTAAGGGTTGTGATCGATCTGGCAAAGAGGCTCGATAAGGTTCCCGTTGAAGTTAAGGATTATCCGGGTTTTGTATCGAACAGGGTGCTTATGCCCATGATAAACGAGGCCATTTGGGCGCTTTACGAGGGGATAGCGGATAAGGAATCCATAGATACGGTAATGAAGCTCGGTATGAACCACCCAATGGGACCTTTACAGCTTGCGGACTTCATAGGGCTTGACGTATGCCTTCACATCCTCCTGGTTCTTTACAACGATCTTAAAGATCCCAAATACAGACCTTGCCCGTTACTTGTAAAGATGGTTGAGGCTGGGAAACTCGGCAGAAAAACCGGCGAAGGTTTCTATAAATACCAGTGAAGGTCCTGGTAATTGTTCCGACGTACGACGAGGCGGAAAACATAGCAGCGCTAATTAAGGAAGTTAGAAGTTTGGAAATTGACCCGGATATCCTGATAATAGACGATAATTCCCCAGACGGAACCGCAAATATAGTTAAAACCATGATGGAGAGGGATCCCAAAGTACACCTGATAGAAAGACCAAAAAAGATGGGCTTGGGATCTGCCTACATAACCGGCTTCAAGTGGGCCTTAGAAAGGGGCTTCGAGGTTGTGGTGGAGATGGATGCTGACTTTTCCCACGATCCGAGGGATATAAGGAGGCTGGTCGAGGGTTTGGAAAATTGCGATGCGGTAATAGGATCCAGGTACGTTAAGGGTGTAAGCGTGGTAAACTGGCCGATTTCCAGGCTCCTGCTCTCTTACTTTGCGAACGTGTACGCGAGGGTCGTAACAGGGGTAAAAATTAAGGATCTAACCTCTGGCTTTAAGGCGATAAAGACCGAATGCTTAAGGTCCATAGATCTAGACAGGATAAAGTCGGACGGTTACGCTTTTCAGATAGAACTTCATTTCAACTTGTGGTTTAAGAACTTTAAAGTTTGCGAGATCCCGATAATATTTGTGGAAAGGAGGGCCGGCAAATCCAAGCTGAACAGGGGAATAATATGGGAGGCGTTTGGACGGTTTAGGTTTGGGCTTGAGGAGGGCACTAGGGAGGGTGTAAAGTTTTACACGTTCTTGGATGTAGGGTACGGAATACTGGAGGAATGGGTTTAAGTTGAGGGAGGTTTCGGAAAAGGTAGGATCCTCGTTATACACGGGAAGAAGTTTTCGAAGGAGTATGGGGAAAGGCTTAAGAAGATAGTCGGGGAGGTTAAGGGTGATATATCGTGCGTGGTCTCGGTAGGTGGAGGGTACGTAATAGATAAGGGGAAATTTTTGGCAAAAAGGTTGAACCTACCCTTCATCTCCATACCCACCCTACTTTCGAGCGACGGCATAGCTTCGCCGGTTGGGGTTAGCGGTTATAGGAGCGAGTTTTTAAACTTACCTACGGGCGTGATCGTGGATCTTGAGATAATTTCAAAAGCTCCCGAATGGAGCTTCCTTGCGGGAACCGGGGATCTAATATCCAACCTTTCCGCTTCCGTAGACTGGGACAACTTCAAAGAGAAATCCAAAGAAAATTACAGCTTTGTAGCATCCTTTATCTCCAAGTCTTCCGCCCTTTTTATCCTTGAGGTGGATCCGTTCAAAAGTCCGAAAAAGTTGGCTTGGGGTTTGATCTTGAGCGGTTGGGCAATGGAAATAGCGGGTTCATCGAGGCCGGCAAGCGGCCCGGAGCACAAAATGAGCCACGCTTTGGATATTTTAAAATTTGGGGAAAAGCACGGAATACAGGTCGGACACTTTGCTCCTCTTTTCCTGAGTTTGAACGGTTATAAAAGTTGGGAAAGGGTGAGAAAGTACCTGATCAACTTGGGATTTCCCGAAAGCCTGAGGATGAAAAGGAGCCTCGCGGAGATGGCCTTTTCGATCGCCTCCAGAACTAGACCGCATAGGTATACGGTCTTAGAAGAGGTAGGTTGGGAAAGGGTTTTTGAAGGTGGCAATCGAAATGGGGTTTATAACCTTAATTTAAGGGCGTGAAATATCCCCATAACCGACCAGCAAAGCTCGTTTCCC
>AKKQ01000119.1 GCA_000276965.1 Thiovulum sp. ES
TATCTAACAAAAATTTAAGAAGAAAGGGGAGGTTCTTTTGAACTTACAAAAAGTGGATAAACAGGTTATACTAGACATTATCCTTCCATTTTTAAGAAACATAACTGACATTGATTTTATTCGCTATGATTTCAGTTTTTTAAACTTAATGGACTTATCTACCAATGATAATCTTCAATACTTTATTGAGGACGATAAAGTTTTATGGCTTTATAAAGGCAAACAGGAACAATACTTTATGCCTTTATTCAGAGGGAGTCCTTATAAGACTAATCATATGGTTTATATAAACGAGAACAAGTTGTCTTTAAACATAAACGAGGACTATAAGAAGAGAATACCTTATTCTTTTAACTTTCTCTCTTGCAATAAAGAGTTCTATGAATACATTTATTGTGCTAAAGACCAACTAGATTTAGCAGGGAAGACAAACAGAACAAAAAGAAAAGCTTTAAAATCTATCGAAGACTTAGATATTAGATACTATCTTGGCAAGGATGTAACATCTGAACTTATAAAAGATATTAAAGGTCTTCTATCTATCTGGAAAGATACTTTTGGTGGTTTAGGAAGAGTCGGGAGCTGGTACAGTCGTCCGATTAAGTTCATGAGTCAGAATTTAGACTATATGGACATGTTGATACTTGCCATATATGATAAACAAGGGCAGTTAGTTATTTATTCTATTACAGAAAAGATAACTAATAATTCAGTAGCTTTAACAGATGGTAAAGCTAATAAGCAGTTATCAGATAAATACTACAGCTTGAGTAAGGCTATTCAGTATTTAGAGGTTAGCTACTGGGCAGAGAAAATGCAGAGAGAGGATTTATACTTTTACATAGGTTCAGGTTCAGGATTTAAAGAAGCTGAAACAAGTGGTGCAGATAAGTTTAAGAACGATTTGAAACCTTGTAAGAAGCACATCATAAATGTTTTAAGAACCTCAAGAAAGAGTATATCAACTCTAAAGTCTAAAAGGAATTTATTTGAATTACCGTAACTTAAACTTAACAGTAAAGTCAGATGTAGATATAATTACCAAAGCTTTAAAAGGTATAGAACATTCTATTGAATCTTTAAATTTTGAAAACAGTCTGACTTTATCTTTCATCAATTATACTTTAATTGATGAAAGATATCTGACTGTAACAGAGGGATCTTCAAATCTTACAATCTCTAGAAAGGTGTTAATATCCGCTATTATAACTTTAGATGGGCAAGTCGTAGAGGGACAAGAGAAACTTGACATTTTAAAAGAGTTAGGAATAACTAAATACAAGCTCAATCTAGACTTAGTTAATATTTCTGCAGGAAAATCTAAGTGGCATACATTCTATTATGAAGCTAACGAGGACTTTATAAATCTGAAAGGAAAGCAGTTTCACACTTTTAGAAGAGCTTTGAAATATCTTACAGAGTCAGACAGACACCCTCATATCTCAATTAAACATTACACGAATAAAGATATTAATACATCTGAACTAGAAAAAGCGATCATAGATGCAAAAACTTGCCTTGCTTCTTGGATAACTGTTTATAAAGATAAAAAAGCTTCTCATTTAAAGGTGGTCTTAAACTCTATGAAACTGTTTCAATATATTGACTTTTATTTTTCAGTCATATATTATAAAGACGAACCAATAACATTTCTAGTTTCTGATAAATTAACTGACGACTTTATTTCTTTAACAGATGCTAAGGTAAATAAGACTTTATCTAAAGATATTCTTTCTAAGTATGCCCATTCTTCAAAAGTAATGCATTATTTACATATGAAATATTGGTATGAGCGGAACGATAAGAAAGTTACAAGATATGTTTCAGGAAATGCAGATGTAGGTTCTACCTTATACCAAGCTAAACAACAGCTTAAGCCTTATATTGTATCTCCAGAGAGGTTTAAGACTTTAAAAATATTTAAACCAAGTAAGAAAGCAAGGAGCTTATTTTAATGAAGGAAATAAATCTAGACCATAAATTTGACAAACTGTTCAATGTAACAGAGTCAG
>AKKQ01000120.1 GCA_000276965.1 Thiovulum sp. ES
TGTGTAATATTTTTCAGTTGTGGAAAGTCCTTGTTTCTCAGTAATTTCTAAAAAAACTACCACCTAAAACCGATAAAACTAAAATATTTCTTAAAACCACTTTGCTATCCTCCAATCGTATTTGTGTGCAAAATATGCCGTAATTCCAGCAACAATAAAACCTAATGGAAATAGAACTTCAAAAATATTACTCTCCATTTTTCATCTCCTCTAACTCTTTTTCTAACTTTGACAACTTTAAATAATTTATAATTATCCCAAAACTCAAAAGTGTAAAAAGCGAAAATAGAGCAACTCCAAAAATGTAAAGTGCCAAATTTTCACTTTTCGTAAATTCCAAACCGTAAAACCAAGTTCCTGCCACTGCTCCCAAAAGAATTAAAATCTTTTTGTGGATAATATCGACAAGGGTTTTATTCAGATCGATTTTCTCTTTTGTCTCCAAAACTCCCCTTTTTCAAAAATTCTACCTAAAAAACTTCGTTCAAAATTTCCTTTTTCCAAACTGTGTGAAAAACTGTTTTTTCTGAATGTCGCGATTTGTTTTGCACAAAATCAGACAATTCTTTTCCTTTTTCTGTTGCTTTCCAAACATCTTTATCTTTTGTTTGATAGCCAAGTTCTTGCAAAAGTTTGTTCAAGTTTTGAGGTCGTGGTTTGTCTCCTTTTTTCGTTGAAACAAGTTTTTTTGTATTCCACCTTTTGTTTGAACTTTCTTAAAAACAAAATGCTTATTTTCAAAAAGTTCGTCGATATGAACTCTTTTAGTTTCTCTTATGTTTCCTTCAGAAACCCCATAGCCTTTTGCAACTTCACCGTTAGACATTAAGAATTCAAAATTTACATCTTTCGTGATTTCTAAAACATTTAGAGGAAATTCTGAAATTAGAATTATTCTGATTCATGGGAAATGCTCTTCTATCTGAATTCAAAAAACTTGAAAATCCACTTGAAAAGATTCAACTTGATAATTTTCACAAAAACGAAACAGGTGAGTCAAATCTTGATAAATTTGGAATTCATTTCAAAAACTCATATTTTTTGCCAACAGAACGAAAATGAGATTTGGACACCAACTGGAAAAGGCAAAGAGTTTTGCCTAGAAATTGGAAACAGATTCAACCAACTAAAATGGAGAATTGAAACAATTCTTTAATTTGGAATCAGGACTTTTGTCCTGCCCACTGAAACAAGTTCAGTATTCAAATATAAATGCTCCTGTCATGTTCGAGCTTGACTCGGACATCTTCTCAATTTGACAAAGTGATAAAATATTGAAAAATTGAAAAGGTGATTTTTGGAAGAAAAAGAGGAAAATTTAGTTAAAAAGACTTGCCGAGAATTAGGAATCACTCAAAAAGAACTTGCTCATGAAATAGGTGTTAGTCGGCAAACTATTTATGATTGGTCAAGTGGGAAAACTCCGATACCAAATTGGGGGTTTAAAATATTTAAGCTTTTATCAGAAAATAGAAAATTTACAGAGTTAAAAAATGCCCTTATCAATACTTTTCAAGACAAGCAAACAATAATTTTCAAATAATTTTCACTATTATCTTGACAAAGGATTGAAAACATCTTAAAATAGCAGAACCAAAAGAGAAACATCTAACCTCTTCTCTTATGGAATAACCTTAAAAAGGCTAAATTTCAAATGCAAATTCTACCATTTGATTTCAAAAATCAGAAAATCAGAACTTTTCTTATCGACAATGAACCTTGGTTTGTAGCCAAAGATATTGCAAAAGTTTTAGAAATTAAAAACATAAGTGATGCTCTTTCAGAGTTTGATGACGATGAAAAGAGTTCTATCGTTTTAAACGATGGAACTGAAGGAAATCCGAGCAAACTCATAATTTCAGAATCTGGACTCTATTCTCTAATCATGAGAAGTCGAAAACCTGTAGCAAAACCTTTTCAAAAATGGGTAACTCGTGAAGTTCTTCCTGAAATCAGAAAAACTGGTTCATATTCTTTGGAAAAAGAGGAAACCGAAAACTACACACCAC
>AKKQ01000121.1 GCA_000276965.1 Thiovulum sp. ES
ATCAAGGTTGAAACTTCCCTACTTATTCCCTCTCCCTAAATATTTCCTTAAGGCCCTCTCAAAGATGTATCCTATCCAACCTTGGGTTGAGGCGGTCAGGCTATCCAGCGGGTAAATTGGGAACCTGTCCTTGCTGATGAAGTTCCTCATAAACTCCATACCTACCTGCGGGCCGTTTCCGTGCGTGATGCACACCTTATTTTCATAAGAGAATATCCCCGCCTCGACCAAGTTCAAAAAGGTTAAGTAGGCGTTCTCAAAGTGCGTTTCAAAGTCGAAACCTTCACCCTTCTTTCTCAATGCGTTCCCACCTAAGGCTACTACGACCTTCAACCGGGCAATTTTACGGCCGTAGAATAGAACAAAACCGTGAGTGGGATCTTTAGGAAGTTTTGTGTTCTTGCGGTCTTGTGGGGGTTGTTTTGGACGGCCTTGGGAATATTTTATATAGAAAGGGTTGGATTGTCCGCCCTTTTTAGGGACAAGAGGTACACCTTCGTGCTCACTAAGGATGGAATACTGAACTCGATAAGGAGCGTATCGGACCTAATTACGCTTGAAATTCAAAGGGAATTCGTGTATCAAGATACCACAAGCCCCAAGCTTCCTTTGCCCCTGAGGGTAGGTTCAAGGAAACCACGATAAACTTCGTCGTCCTGTACAAGTTGGGGTTCGATATCTCGAAGTTGGATAAGAAGGACATAGAGGTCGGATTTAGGGGGGATACGCTCGTGATATCCGCGACCATGCCGGAGCCGAAGGTGGACGTAAGCATACAGAGGTGGTGGGTGGTCTCTGAAGAGCTCGGTATTTTCGGAACTCCCATGAGGTCGTACGAGGTCTCTCCGGTCTTCGATAGCGTGATGGCCTACGCAAAAAGGCAGATGAAGAGGGAGATGGAAACATGGAGCAAGCAGTTGGTCGAAAGCACACAGGCCGTCCTTTCAAACTTCTTCACATCGGTGTTTGGAAGGTACACGGAGTTTAAGATAAAGGGGTTTAAAGCGCAAACCTAGCGGCCTTAAAATAAGATCATGTTCGCCGCAGTTTTAGCGCAGGTGAAGGTTGATGTTGTGGATGTCGTGGGAAACTTACTCGTTTTGGGACGCAGGGAAACGCACTCATACGTCATAATGAGCATAGGAGATTCCGAAGCTTTCTCCATAAGGTTGGCACTCAACAATACCCCATTTGAAAGGCCGTTATCCCACGATCTTATGAAAAACCTCATAGAGATTTCGGGTTTTAGGGTTGAGAAGGTAGTAATTTACGATGTTAGGAACGGGGCATATTTGGCCAGGATACACTTGGAAAAGGGGCTTTTCTTACTTAAGCAGAGGATAATTTTGGATAGCAGGCCCTCGGATGCGGTGGCATTAGCCCTTAGGCTAAAAGCCCCAATTTTTGTAATGCCCCATCTTTTCATAAATCCCCTAAAACCGGATACTTTGGAAACTCCAAAAGGTATAGAGGGATGATCCCATACGAGGATGAGTTCATAAAGCACCTGATATCCTCGGGAAAAAGCGAAAACACTATATCCTCCTACCTAAGGGATATACGAGATTTGGTCGAGTTTTCCAGAGCTTTAAAAAAGTCCGTTCTCGAGCTTGATAGAGGGGATCTCAGGTTCTTTGTTCCCTTCTTGCAGAAGAGGGATCTAAGCCCGTCCACGATAAACAGAAAAATATCCTCCATTAAAACCTACTTCAGGTTCCTGATGAAGAGGGGATACATCCTTGAGGATCCGCTTAAGGTCGTGCAGAGGCCCAAAATCCCGAGCAGGATACCAAGACCCCTAGATGCGGAAAAGATCTTGTACGTTCTAACATCCTGGAAGGCCGAAAAGGATGAGGAGATTTTGGCAAAGGATATTATAACCGTCCTTTACTCGACGGGATTAAGGGTGAGCGAGCTTTTGTCGTTGAAGGGGAAAGACGTAGACCTTTCAAACATGATCTTGAGGGTTA
>AKKQ01000122.1 GCA_000276965.1 Thiovulum sp. ES
GAAAAAGTTTTGCCAAAAGAGGCTATTCTGAAATTAAATAGTGGTGGTCATACGGCAAAAATTAAAAAGAATATTTTAGTAACAAAATCTGGTGATATTATCTCTGCAAGTGATGATAAAACGATTCGTGTTTGGGATTCAAAAACTGGAAAAGAGAGACGAAAAATTTTAGGAAAAATTGGTGCTGGTCCTGAAGGCTTGATTTTTGCAATTGCACTCTCTCCCAACGAAAAGTTTTTAGCTGTTGGAGGTTATTTTGAAAATGATGAAATCAGAATTTACAGTTATCAAACTGGAAAACTAATTAAAATTCTAAAATCTCACAAAAATGTTGTTTATGATTTAGCTTTTTCAGAAAATGGAGATTATCTTCTAAGTGGTTCAGGTGATAAAACTGCTAAATTGTGGAGTAGTGAATCTTGGAATTTAGAAAAAACGATCAGTTTTCACTCTGATGCTGTTTATGGTGTTAAATTTTTCAAAAACAGAACTGTTACAGCAAGTCATGATAATCGAATTGCGATTCACTCTCTAAATGGAGAGCTTCTAAAAAGTTACACTCACTCTCATAAATTAATGTATTTAGCTACAAATTCTGAAAATATAGCCACTTGTGGTGTTGGGAATCAGATTCTGATTTTTGATAAAAATCTAAATCTAATGAAAAAAATCGACTCTGAAACAGTTCCTGTTGGTCTCAATTTTTCACCAGATGGAAAATATCTAATTGCAGGAACTGGCACATCTCCACGAAATACAAATATTTATGAAACAAGAAATTATTCAAAAATTAAAAGTTTTAAAAAACACTCAAATTCAACAGTAGCTGTTAATTTTTTGGACAGTTCAACGGCTATTTCTGGTGGTGGAGATAACAATGAGATCTATATCTGGAATATTCACAATAGCGACAGTTACTCGTTTGAAAACTCAATTATTGGAACTGGTCAAACTGTTTGGAGTGTCGGTCTAAAAGAGAGTTGGCTCGGTTTTGGTAATAAATGGACTGGAGATTCTCATACAGTTGGAAGTGATATTCAAAAAGCATTTAATTTAGAGAGTTTTAGAGTTTCAACTGTTTCTAAAAATAGAAAAAATAGTTATTCTCGAATCTCAACAACTTATAAAAATTGGTCTCTTTATCATTCAGCAGGTGGGAGTTATGGCTTCTCTGATGCTGTTCTAAATATTCAAAAAAATGGTGTTA
Source organism: Thiovulum sp. ES (assembly GCA_000276965.1). Lineage (NCBI taxonomy): Bacteria > Pseudomonadati > Campylobacterota > Epsilonproteobacteria > Campylobacterales > Sulfurimonadaceae > Thiovulum > Thiovulum sp. ES. Next base: position 1,208 of record AKKQ01000122.1, read on the forward strand.
CAACTGCAAAAATAGTTAGAGATGCAACAAATGGTTACGGACATAATAGTTACGGTTTTTATGGCGATAAAATAGTTTCAGCTGGTTCAAATGGATCTCTAAAAATCTATAATTTAAATGGAGAAGAGATTGCAAATTTAGTTGGACATACAGGTGAAGTTTGGTCAATTGCAATAGAGGGAGATCGCCTTGTTTCGGGTTCAAAAGACCAGACAATTCGGGTTTGGGATTTAAGTAAAATTAAAAATTATGTTCCAAAAAGAGAAATAGATGAAGATATTATTTCTGAAATTAAAAAAGCTACAAATTGGACAAGACAACAGATTTTAGAAAATGAAGCTTTTATAAAAGAAAAAACAGGTGTTTCAATTTATACAATTGCTAAAAGTGTGCAACCACAACTCTCACTATTTATTGATAAAAACAGCGAATGGGTCGCTTGGACTCCTGAAAATTTCTACACAAGTTCAGAAAAAGGCAAAGATTTAATCGGTTTTCATATCAATCAAGGTTCAGAACATGAAGCTTTTTGGTTACCAATCAGCGAATTATCTGAATTAAATCGCCCTGATTTGGTTAAAAAATCAATCAATGGCAAAGATTTATCAAAATATTCTGAAAAAGTGAATATTAAC
>AKKQ01000123.1 GCA_000276965.1 Thiovulum sp. ES
GAAACACTTCCATCATCATAAACTTTGAAAGCATCACTTCTGTTTGTATTGTCACTTCCGTTTCCAACACAAAAAGAGCATGAGAGTTTTCTAATGTGTTGTATTGACCAATTGCAGTCATATTATCTTCATTTGCAACTGTTCCATGACCAAAAGCTGTTCCTAAATCTCCAGAAGCATTTGTTCCATAACCAAAAGCTGTTGAATAAAGTCCATTAGAATTTACTTCTTCACCCCAAGCTGTTGAACCTTCACCAGTTGCATTTGTCTTGTATCCCCAAGCTGTTGAAGCCATAGCAGTAGCATTTGTTTCTGAACCCCATGCTGTTGAAACAAGACCAGAAGCTTTTCCACCTCTAACTTGAGCTAAAGATGAACCGCCAAAAGCAGTTGCACCTTCTTGAGAAGCAATCGTTCCATACCCTAAAGCTACTGCACCTGAAGCTGTTGCTGTTGAAGAAATTTTTTCTACAATTTCAGATTGTAAAGAGTGAATTTCAGAAAGATTTGTAGAAACATTACTTTCTAAAGTAGAAATTTTGCCATTATTTACATTAATTAAATTTCTAGCAGTTGTGATATTTGCTTCATTTGAATTATTTACATCAACAATAGTAGAAGTTAGATTTGTTTTTGCAGTTTCAATGTTTGTTGTCAAGCTATTATTTGTCTCTAAAATAGTTTTCTGGAGTTCATTTCTATTATCTTCAATTTTTGTAATTATAGAAACATCTTCGACAATTAATTTTCCAACGACTGTTACATTTTTTTCTGTTACAACAAAAACATTGCTTCGATTTTCATCACTAGAATCTGAACCATTTCCAACAACAAAAAGTGATTTTTCAGTTTTTGCATTATTTCTACCGACAACAAAGACCTCATCGCTATTTGCAACTGTATTTTTACCAACCGCAAGAGCATTTCTACTTCTGTTTGATTCTGTATTTATCGAGTTTAAAATAAATGAAATATTGTAATCTACTCGATTTGCATCAATCATTGAATCTTCATCCGAATCGTAAGTTGTAACTTTTGAATGAATATCATTTCTGATAGAACTATTTTCATCACTCAATCTATTTGAAAGTTTTGAATCTAAATTTGTAATGTCATTATTGACAACAGTAATTGCATCATTGATTGTTATGTTTATTGTATCTTCAGTATCAGAAACCAATTGTCGAATTGAACTATTTTCATCACTCAATCTTGTCGCTAATTTCGTATCTGTTGTTGAAACCAAATTACGGATTGAACTGTTTTCATCACTCAATCTACCTGAAAGTGTAGTTTCAGTTGTTGAAATTTTGTCCGAAAGTGTTGTATCTAAATTATCGATTGTCTCATTCAATTTAGTTACATTTGACTCAAGTCGAATTTTCAGTGGCTCAACATTTAAAGCATACGGAACTGTTCCAAGTTTCTGACGAGGTGAAAGATTTTCATCATCAATCTCAATTCCTAACCAATATTGCTTGTCAAAAGATAAGCCTATCTTATTAGTTTCGTCTAAACCGATTGTTGCACTATATACACCTCGGTAAAAAGAGATATTAAGCTCTTCACTAAAAAGTGGATTTAAGCTTTCGTTACCATCAAAAAGATAGAATTTAACTAACTTATATCCATTTAAACGACCTTCATCATTGCTTAAATAGCCTTGAGAAGTAATTGTTTTTGGTAATTTCAGCAAACATTGAAGTTGCTAAAACCAAAAAGGCAAAAATAATCTCATATTTTCCTTAAAAATAA
>AKKQ01000124.1 GCA_000276965.1 Thiovulum sp. ES
CAGTTTCAGGACAGATAAATCCGCTCATATTTTCAACAATACCAGCGATTGGAATGTTAAGTTTTTTGAACATACTCAAGCTTCGCTCAGCATCGTCAAGTGCAACAGTTTGCGGAGTCGTAACGGTAACACCCGCAGTAACAGGAACACTTTGAGCAAGAGTAAGTTGTGCATCACCAGTTCCTGGAGGCATGTCAATTACAAGAACATCTAATTCGCTCCAAAGAATATCTGTAAGGAATTGTTGAATTGCTTTAATAATTAGAGAACCTCTCCAAATCAGAGCTTCACCATCATTCATAAGAGAACCCATGCTTATCATTTCAATTCCATAAGCTTGGATTGGTCGAACTTTGTTACCAACAACTTCAGGTCTTTGACCTTCAACACCTAACATTCGCGGAATATTTGGACCATAAATATCAGCATCAAGAAGTCCAACTTTTTTACCTTGCATCGCAAGAGCAATAGCTAAATTCACAGAAGTAGTAGATTTTCCAACTCCACCTTTTCCTGAACTTACCATCACGAAATTTTTTACAACTGGTGCAATATTTTTTCCATGCGATGAGGTCTCTCGTGGAACTGCTGGTTTATTTACTTTAACAGTAACTTTTTCAGCTCCCGCTTTTGAAACTTCTAAGTCGATATTTTTTTTTAACTCTTCAGAAACTTCATCAGCTGAACTTGTAATTGTGATTTCAACATTTACATCTGCACCATCAATTTCAATTTTATCTACGAAACCAAAAGAGGCAATATCTTTTTGGAAACCTGGATAAATAACTTTTGAAAGAGCAGATTCAACAATCTCTTTTGTCATGTTTTATCCTATTTTCAACTTTGCGGAATTGTAGCACACGGATATTTTTCTATTTTTTATATTTTCAGACCCCTATTTTTTTTAAAATATATTTTATTTAATCTATTCTGTTTTAATGGAAGTTAAATCTTGACGATGTTATGTGGATTTGGATAATTTTTTACAGGGGGTTAAAAACACTCTCTCCCATTTTTTTGAGTTTGTGTTATATTTAAATTTATGAATTACAATAGAGTTTTAATAAAATTTTCTGGTGAAGCTCTTTCTGGTGAAAGTGGCTTTGGAATAGATACTGAAATTCTCGATTATATTTCTGGCGAAATTAAAGAGATTTATGAAAATGGAATAGAAGTTGCAATTGTTGTTGGTGGTGGAAATTTTGTTCGAGGTGTTTCAACTTCTCAAAATTCTATTATTTCAAGAAGTTCAGCAGACCACATGGGTATGTTAGCAACTGTTATGAATGGAATTGCAATCCAAGAGGCTCTCGATCACAAAGGAATCCCTGTTCGACTTCAAAGTGCAATTGAGATGCATAAAGTCGCTGAACCCCTTATTGTTAAAAAAGCGATCCGACATTTAGAAAAAAAGCGAGTTGTTGTTTTTTCAGCGGGAACTGGAAATCCATTTTTTACAACCGATACAGGTGCGACTCTTCGTGGAATTCAAATCGGTGCTGACATAGTTGTTAAAGCTACTAAAGTTGATGGTGTTTATGATAGAGATCCAAACAGATTCCCTGATGCAAAAAAATTGCCTACACTCTCTTACGATCAAGCACTTGATAATAATATTAATGTTATGGACGACACAGCTATTGCTCTTGCAAAAGATAACTCTATGCCAATTGTTGTTTGCGACATGTTTAAAAAAGGCAACTTGCTCGACATTATTAAAAATAGAAACCTAAATAACTG
>AKKQ01000125.1 GCA_000276965.1 Thiovulum sp. ES
GGACTTATTGATGAAAAAGAGGCTAAAAAAACGAAGAGCAGAAATTTTGCAAGAAGCAAACTTCTACGGAGCAATGGACGGGTCAAGTAAATTTGTAAAAGGTGATGCCGTCGCTGGTATTATTATTACAATTGTAAATATTATTGGTGGTTTTCTAATTGGAGTTTTCCAATTTGATATGTCAATGTCTGATAGTGCTTCAGTTTTCACACAACTTACAATTGGTGATGGACTTGTTTCTCAAATTCCTGCACTAATTCTTTCAACTGCGACAGGTATCATTATTACTCGGGCAGGAAATGATAAAGGGAATTTTGCGGATCAATCTATCGAACAACTTGGTGGCGACTACAAAGTTTTGATGATTGTTGGTGTGATAATGTTTCTTTTTGCACTTGTTCCAGGTTTTCCAACTTTTTCAATGGGTGGAATTGGTGTCTTGTTTCTTGTTCTCGGTTATGTTTTACAAAAACAGAGTCGTGGAGAGCTTGGTGATCTGTTTGAGAATATTAATAAAGTTTCAAATAAAATCACGGGTGAAGATTTGGTAGATACAAATGCTTATTACAAAGGTAAAAAAGCACCGAAAAAGACTGAAGCAGAAATTCAGAAAGAGGAAGAAAAAGCTCTTGAAGATATTCTAAAAGTTGAAATGCTTGAATTGACTCTTGGGTATCAGCTTATCAAATTGGCAGACAATGAACAGGGTGGAGATTTGCTTGATCGTGTCCGAAGTATGCGACGGAAAATTGCGACTGACTTTGGATTTTTAATGCCTCAAGTTCGTATTCGGGATAATTTACAACTGAATCCAAAAGGGTATCAAGTTATGATTAAGGGAGTTGAAGTTTCTGAAGCGACAATTGATCCTGAGAGATTTCTTGCAATGGATAGTGGAATGGTTACCGACGAGATTGCTGGAGACAAAACGATAGAACCAGCATTTGGTCTTGATGCTCTTTGGATTGATAAGAGTCGAAAAGAAGAAGCAATCATGAACGGTTACACAGTTGTTGATCCTTCTACCGTCATTTCAACTCACCTTTCTGAAGTTGTCAAAAAATATGCGGAAGAGTTCTTGACACGACAAGAAATCCAAAAACTTATGGATAAAGTGAAAGTCGAATATCCAATTATTGTCGATGAGGTTTTAAAAGTTGCTTCAATTGGGCTTATCCAAAGAATTCTTCGTGCTTTACTTCATGAGCGAGTTCCAATTACGGATATGGTTTCAATTCTCGAAGCAATTACAGATGTTGCTGAAGTTACGAAAAGTATCGATATTTTAGTAGAGCAAGTTCGGGCAAGACTTTCACGAACTATCTCAAATCTTTACAAAGATGATGACGGAAAAATTAAACTTGTTACTTTTGAGGCGAGTATCGAACAGAAATTACTTAATAAAGTTGTTGAAAATGATGGCTACCGACAACTAAATCTCAATGCAAAAGAGATTAATATGATTGTTGATACCGTGAGCAAAGAGAGTGCAAACCTAATTCAAATGGGAATTATTCCAGTTATCTTGATTGTTGATCCGATGATTCGACGACCACTTTCAGAGATTTTTGAGAGATTTAATCTTGACCTCATCGTTCTTTCACATGCAGAAATTGACACAACATCTAAGTTTGAAATTCTTGGAAACTTCACAATCGAGGGAATGTAAATTCCTGAACTTGTTTTAGGAATGAGACTTATATGGAATCGAGACTTTAGAA
>AKKQ01000126.1 GCA_000276965.1 Thiovulum sp. ES
GGGGAATTATTAACTCTCCTTACAACGGAAAACTTGTTTCGACTTACCCAATCTGTACAACTGAAGATGTTGAAATAGCTTTAAAAATTGCAGATAAGAGTCGGATTGAAGCACGAAAAAGTACAATCGCACAGAGATGTGATTGGCTTTTAGATGTTTCGATGTCGCTTTATGAATATCGAGAAGACATTGCACAAACAATTACTGATGAGGTTGGAAAACCGATTTCACTAGCAAGAGTTGAAGTTGATAGATGTATTGAGACAATTCGACTCTCCGCAGATACAATGAGAACCGTTTCGGGTGAAACAATAAATACGGATGCTATGGGAAGTGGTCAAAAAACTACTGCTTTTTATAAAAGAGTTCCTGCGGGGGTTGTTGTTGCGATTACTCCATTCAATTTTCCATTAAATTTAGTCGCACACAAAATCGCACCCGCACTTGTAAGTGGAAATTCTGTTATTCTCAAACCTACCCCAGAAGCACCTTTAACAGCATATAAATTAGCAAAAATTTTTATTGAGTCTCCATTTGCAATTCCTGATTCACTCTCTATAATTTATGGAGATGCAGAAGTTGGTTCGGCTCTTGTTTCTAGCGATATTCCACGAGTGATAAGCTTTACAGGTTCTGTGCCAGTCGGAAATATTATTACAAAAAATGCGGGAATTAAAAAAGTAGCTTTAGAACTTGGGGGAAATGCTGGAACATATATTGATGAAAGTGCAGATATTGAATATTCAGCAAAAAGATGTGTTTATGGTGCATTTACAAATTCAGGGCAAGTCTGTATTTCACTTCAACGAATTTATGTAAATAAAAATGTTTATGAAGAATTTTCAAAAGCAATTGCTGAAGAGACTAAAAAGCTAATTGTTGGAAATCCATATAACGACGAAACTTTCATGGGACCTTTAATTAATGAAGAAGCGGTTGAAAGAGCAAAAAATTGGTTAAATAGTGCAGTTCAAGAGGGTGCGAAACCACTTACTGAAATTCGGAGCAACGGACGAATTTTACACCCTGTTGTGATGGGAAATGTTACTGACGACATGGCTATCGTTTGTGAAGAAGTTTTTGCACCAATTGTTTCGCTTGTTGCAGTTGATAATATTGATGAAGCGATTGAGAAAATGAATAATTCGCCTTACGGATTGCAATTCTCAATTTTTACAAACAGTATTTTAAATATGCAAAAGGGAATCGAGGAATTAGAAGCGGGTGGAGTTGTAATAAATGATATTCCTACACTGCGATTTGATATTCAACCGTACGGCGGGGTCAAGCTTTCAGGAGTTGGTCGAGAAGGTCCAAAATTTGCAATTGAAGAATTTACAGAAATTAAGTCGGTTGTTATAAAGTAGTTTTTACGATGAGGTCGCCCCAAAGCGGGGCAGAAATTAAATTGGTAAAACTCGAATATTTTCGTAAAGTTTCTGTTTGAGAGTCGATTCAATTGCATAAAGAGTTCCAGTTGTAGAAGTTGAACAAGTTGAACAAGCTCCAAGGTATCGAATATAAACATCAACATACGGTTCATTATCCCGAATATCGATAACTTCCATATTTCCACCATCAGCAATAAGGAATTGTCGCACAGACTCATCAATCACAGCATCAATTGCTTTAATTCGTTGAACCATTGTCATTTTTGAGAAATCACCAGTTGCAGAAGCATTTACAGCCTCTTTTA
>AKKQ01000127.1 GCA_000276965.1 Thiovulum sp. ES
GCCTTGTCGTAAGAGGATTTAAAGAAAAGTTCGATCTTCAGCTCATCCGAGATTTCCCTGAGCTTTTCCGCCGTTTCCATCACGATCCTCTCACTTTCGATCACGCAGGGGCCGGCCACAAAAAAGGGTTTATCCATTGAGGTAAAACCTCGGGGATTTCCCAAATGGAAAGACCTTTTCTCCCACCATTTCTATATCCTTTTCCGTTATTACGGCCTCTCTATGTGCCATCTCTAGCAAAAATGGGTATCCTCTGGGTGAAGTTGCGGCGACGTAAGAAAGGTAAGGTCCGATCTCATCCTCTTGGACGTTCAAGATCTCGACCTTGTAAGTTGAAAAGGCTATGGGTTGGAACCTGACGAAGGTCTGGTAAATTTCCAGATCCAAAATTCCGACGAACTTAGGAGGAAGGTACTTCTTTTTTTCCTCGAGCATCGCTGGAATTGGGAGGGCGTAACCGGCCCTGTTGAAGGTGCAAGCGTTGAACATCACCTGATCCGTAAGAAACTCCCTTATTTCCCAAACCCTAACAAAGTCGGAGGAGAAAGAATCCTTGGCTATGAAAATTATGGGGTTCTTTAGTTCCGTGAGCTTGCTCAGGGAAAGAAGGTATTCGTGATATAGGAGCTTGGAGGCGGCGTATGCCCTCACGGGCAGGTCATCGCCCGAGAAACTCTCCGTGAGGTTTAGAAAGGCAAAATCTTCTTCCCAAAACCTCTCTTCAATTTCCTCCGAAATTTCCGAAATCTTTTCCTCGTAAGCTTCTATCTCTTCCCTTTTAATTCCGAGGTGGGCTACCCATTCGTACGTGGGTTGGGGGGTTATAACGTCGCTAATAAACGACCCGTCCATAAGCACCAGATGATCTTCGCCCGAATCTTTCAAAACCTTCAGGAGGTTTTTCAGTTCGGCGAGCTTCATGAACATCGAGAGGAAATCCGAAAGGTGTTTTTGTCGGAAGAGGTTTTTTTCCATGACGTCCACGAACGAAAGTCCCATATCCTTTATCGTTTCGTCTTCCTGGTATAGAGCCAGGCCGGTTATGGCGTATATCAACCCAAAATCCACGACCCGGCCCTTGTACGAACCATCAACGGCTATCATGGGTTTTTTTATCTGTACTCTTGGAAAATCTAGCCATTCGATCTCGGGCAATTTTCCCGTCGAGGAGCCCGAAAACAGGAACCTCCTTATACCTCCCCTAAGGAGGTACTCGTAGACCGACCTGTGCACTACCTTACCCTTATGGGCAAGGGATAAGCCTTACTTTTTATCAAAAGCATGGTTGAGGGGGGCAAGGCGTCTTCGATCTTTAGGTACTTCAGGGCGCTAACCATGAGGAAGGCCGTTCCCGTATCGCTCACGTAGGATGAGGGTACGTAATACTGGTTTGCGTTCGGTGGAAGGTTCTTTATGTGCGGATCCTTATCGTTCAGCTTAAAGAAGACCTGTATGGAATCGGCCCCTGTTACGGCACTCCAGGATATTCTAACGGAATCACCGACCCTTATTCCGGTATCTACGGCTATGCTATCTGGGGGATTAAGGGTTGGAAGGGTAAACTTTATGTTCTCGCCGTACCTTTGCGTGCGTATGGAAACTTCCGTTCCGGCCGAAAGGCTTATACTTT
>AKKQ01000128.1 GCA_000276965.1 Thiovulum sp. ES
TCAAGAACTCCATGGCCCTCTCCCTACCCTGCCCAAGCTGTATATCTCCATATGAAAGCCAGGAACCCGACCTGCCTATTATCCCAAACTTGATCCCCAAATCCAAGATCTCCCCCAACCTGTTCTGGCCATATCGGAAAAAAGGAAGGAGAAAGACGGATCCGTTAAAAGGACGAGGGTGATAGTTTTTTGAGGAGGATATATCGAAGTTTGAGGACGCGTTTAAAGATGTGGTGGTAGATCTAAAGGGCAGGTTGAAAAATAACGGAAGATAGAAGTTTTAAATAAACGATCCTTGACGGAGGGCAAATTTTTAAAGCATTATTGTGTTGAATGCTGGAGAAGGTAGATATCGTTAGGGTTGTAAGTAGGTACGTAAACCTTAAAAGGAGGGGTCACCAGTACGTGGGTTTATGTCCCTTCCATAAGGAGAAGAATCCGAGTTTTTACGTTGATCCCGACAAAGGAGTTTATCACTGTTTTGGATGCGGTGCGTCCGGGAACGCCGTAACTTTTCTTGCGGAAATTGAAGGTATTTCAAAGGCCGAAGCTTTATCCATGTTGGCGGAAGAGTTTGGAATAGAGATCAAAACCCATCAATACGACGAAGATCTGGTAACTTATAAGGTGCTAAACGAGGCCGCGAAGTATTATAAGATAAACCTCGTCAAGGATAATAGGGTTTTGGATTATCTTAAAAGTAGGGGTTTGGAAGTTCGGAGCGTAGCGGAGTGGGAGCTGGGATTTTCCCCCGATAAATACGGGGTAATAAGGTACCTAATAGAAAAGGGATTTTCGATGGAGGAAATCCTTTCAAGCGGTATAGCGGTAAATACGGGAAGGGAGGTATTTGACAGGTTTTACGGTAGGGTGATCTTTCCAATTAGGGATGTTACCGGAAGGATCGTTTCCTTTTCCGGTAGAATTTTTGGGGAAGGGGAACCAAAGTACCTAAACGGTCCGGACACAAAGGTTTTTAAGAAATCGGAGGTGTTGTTCGGCCTCGATAAGGCAAAATCTTACGCAAGGAAAGAAGGATTCTTGTACATCGTTGAAGGGTATATGGATGCCATACTTATGCACCAAGCGGGTTATAAAAATACGGTTGCGGTAATGGGTACATCGCTAAGCGAAGAGCACATAAAAGGCATTTACAGATTCGTAAAAAAGGCAATATTGATCTTCGATGGAGATGAGGCCGGTTTGAGGTCCGCGGAGAAGCACGTGTTTGTCCTAGCAAAAGGGGGATTGAACGTACAGGTCATAAAGTTGAAAGAAAATTCTGATCCGGCCGATTATGTGCTAAGCGGTATGAAATTTCCGGAACCCATCGACGCTTTAGACTTCCTTCTCGGAGAAAGGGTGGAAGATCCCCTAGAGTTCTCGAAAAGGTTAGAAAGGGTAAAACCTTCGCTTCCATAATGTTCCAATCGGATGAAAACCTTGGGGCTTTTTATAAGGCAAAGCTGGAAAAATGGGCGGGTACAGGGATAAACATAAACACAAAAGTGGAGATTAAAACGAACAGAGAGGA
>AKKQ01000129.1 GCA_000276965.1 Thiovulum sp. ES
TCAATAATTTGCGACGGAGACCTCGCCATTTATGGCGGGGAGGAAGTCGCCTCTCCTTTTTTTTATTTTTTTGATTTAGATAATATTTGTATATAATGTGAATATGAAAACTATGATTTTAACCCAAAAGAATAGACTAAAACTTAGTTCTAAAAAGTTTGAGATTATCAAACAATTATCTTTCTATTCTGCGAGATTATACAATGTTGGTTTGTATAGTGTTCGGCAATATTATTTTAATAATAACGAATATTTACCTTATGCCAAAAATTACCATGAATGCAAAAATAATGAGAATTATAAACTCTTACTTTCTGATACTTCTCAACAAATTCTTAGAATAGTTGATAGAAATTTTAAAAGTTTTTTCGGTCTATTAAAATTGAAAAGTATGGGTAAATATAGCGATAAAATTAGATTTCCTAATTACAAAAAGCAAGATGAACTTATGAATATAACTATTCAAGGTCGTTCGGCTAGAATTAGAAAAGGTTATGTTCATATTGGGCTTTCAAAAGCATTTCGAGAAAAACACGAAATAAACTTTAGAGATCTGAAATTCAAGCTTCCAAAAAATATCCACACTGAAAAACTTCAAGAAGTTCGTATATTGCCCGTTTTTAATGGTTTGGAATTTGATATTGAATTTGTTTATAAAAAAGATTTTGAGCCTATTTCTGGAGATAAAGATAAATATTTGTCTCTTGACATGGGTTTAGATAATTTTGCAACATGTTTTGATTCTAATGATGGGTCTGGCTTCATAATTGACGGCAGATATATCAAAAGCATTAACCGCCATTACAACAAACAGAAAGCAAAATATCAATCCATTCTCTCAAAACAAAATATCAAAACTTCTAAAAGATTGCTTAGATTATCACGAAAAAGAAATTTCAAAATAAATGAATTTTTTAATCTTGCTGTAAAACACATTACAGGCTATGCAATCTCAAAAAAGTTCGGTTCTATCGTAGTTGGAGATTTTAAAGGCATAAAAAAAGAGATAAATATTGGAAAAAGAAATAATCAAAATTTTGTCTCTATTCCATTTTATAAATTTAAGCAAAAACTACAAAGTAAATGCGAACAATTAGGAATAGATTACCATTTGCAAGAAGAAGCTTATACTTCAAAATGTTCATTTCTTGATAATGAACCAATCCAAAAACATGAAAAATATGTTGGACGACGAATAAAAAGAGGACTTTTTAGAACCAAAAAAGGCATTTTAATTAATGCAGATTTAAACGGTTCGGCAAATATATTGCAAAAATTTTTAACAAGTAAAGGTCAGCGAATAGCTAACCCGTACGGGTGTGTCAATCATCCTCCTAGATTGCGATTAATTTCATAATCTACAAGCTCCGCTCTTTAGGGCGGAGTTATTGACC
>AKKQ01000130.1 GCA_000276965.1 Thiovulum sp. ES
GTTTATCCTGATCTCTCTTCCTATTCCCTAACTGTGAAATCATTAAATTCACAGCCTTCTTAGACCCCAGAATGTAATTAGAATCTGTATCATCATATTCTTCTCTTGGAACATTAGGCTTTACATTTGTTTCAAGATACCGTTTATATCCGCTCTTTGATAACCCTATATATTCCGCCAACAAATTTAAATCATACATTCCATATGCATCTGGCTCATACTGCACCACCTTATGATATGCCTCTTCGTCCTCCTCAAATTCCGTGTCTATCCTAAACTGTATCTCGGCATTTTCACTTTCTATTGACTCCTGCTCCCTCTTAAGTTCCTCTAAATGTTCTCTCCGCTCCCTCTTATCCTGTTCTTTCCTCTCCCTCTGATATTCCTTATCCTGTTCTTCTTCTAGCAATCTTTTCATATTACCTGACTGTCTTAATCTAGGAATTATATCCGTATCGTTAATTCCTAAAATATCAGTTAAATCTATGCCTTCACTATCAAACTGTATTTCCATTTATTGTCCCTTTTTTATTCTTATAAGAATAAAACCTATGACACTCATTTAGAGCCATCTGATGCTATTTTTAGCCCTTTCACTTATAATTATCTTATGAACATTTTATTTATTTAGAACCTATCTGTGGAAATTTATAGATAGGTTCGTGATTAGTCTAATGATTTTGAAGATTTCACGGGAAAGAACAATTCTATAACTGTGCCATGTATAGAACTTTCCACTATATGCTCGTCGCCCCCTACGGTTTGAAGTAAAGATTTAGAGAGATACATCCCTACTCCCCGTATATCACCGTTTCCAGCTTTTGTAGAAAAGTTAGGATTATACACTTTCTTTATAGCTTTTTCAGATATACCGTTACCGTTATCTACTATATGAATGTATATATTAGATTTTAAGTGATGATTTATGTTTATATTTATTTTAGTAGAATTAGCTTCAAGACTGTTCTTCACATGATTAGTGAATAAATTCAACATGTCTTCGTTCCTTAGACTATTCTCTGCAAGTTTATAGTCTTTCAACTGATTATCTAAAGAATATGTGAAAAGCCCTTTTTGGTGTATTTCCATAGTGGATAGCACAGTGTATATTATATCGTGTAAAGTCTTGTTTCCATTACTATACTTTATCTGTTTAAAGTTTTTCATTCGTTCCAGAATGTTATATATAGCTTTAGAATAAGTATTTATATATTCAAAAGACTGATTCACCTTGCTATATGAGGACTTACACTCTATGTTACAATTTTCTACAGTGTTTTCCCCGCACTCAGGTATGTATAAACAACCTAGTATATTCTTTAACAGTAATTCTTGATTTTTCTGTAAGTCCTCAGGAGAAGAGGATTTTTAAAATATAAGCATGTCTTCTTATA
>AKKQ01000131.1 GCA_000276965.1 Thiovulum sp. ES
GGGAGGGTGGAGGTTGAGGTTGTGGATCTTAAAAAAGGAGAAAAAGGTAAAGGGGATTTTTTCCCAGAGGATGGTAAGCGAGATGATTTCGACCTTGGAAAGTGGAAAAAACGCGATAATATACGTAAACAGGAGGGGATATTTGCCTTACTTTTTTTGCTCGGACTGTGGAACGCCGGTTAAGTGCGAAAACTGCGATGTTGTGTTGGCCTTGCATAAGGGTAAGTTCGGCGAATTTTTGAAATGCCACGTGTGCGGATTTTCAAGCGACTTACCCCTAACCTGCGCCAACTGCGGGGGAACCAACTTACAGGGTGTAGGGTTTGGGACGCAAAGGGTGGAGCAGGAGCTCTCGGAAATTTTAAACTTTGAGGTTTTCAGGATGGATTCGGACAAAATAAGAAGTAAAGGGGAGAGCTTGAGGATACTGAAGGAGTTCGGGGAGGGAAAGATCAGGGTGTTGGTCGGGACGAAGATGGTAGTAAAGGGTTTGGATTTCCCGAACGTTTCCTTGGTGGTCATCCTTAACGCGGACGAGTTTTTATATAGGGGAGGGGACTTTAGGGCGGAGGAGAGGGCAATGCAGATCCTTTATCAGATATCCGGCAGGATAAGGAAAGAGGGAAAGCTCCTTATACAAACCTACAACCCCAACCATCCGGTTTTAAGGGAATTTTTGAGAGGGAAAATGAAAAACTCATACGAGAGGATGTACGAAGAGAGGGAAAGATCCGGCCTTCCCCCCTTTAGGAGGATGGCAATATTTGAAGTTAGGACGAGTTCGGAGGAGAACGATAGGATAAACTTTAAGGTTTTGGAGGATTTTGTCGAAAATTATAAATTTGGAACGGTTTGGGGACCGACGCACCCTCCTGTGCGCAAGATCAGGGGAACGTACAGGGTTAGGGTGGTGGTTCTGGGAAACGATGCGAGGGAAGTTTCAAAGGTCCTTTCGGATTTGGAAAGTTTACCCTTAAGGGGAAGGAAGATCTTTAACGTTGATCCCGTGCATCTCGATTGAGGGCCTTAAGGATTTTATCCACAAATTCCCTCTCCCCTTCCACAACTACCCTAATTATGGGTTCCGTATTCGACGGCCTTATATGTACCCAGTTTTCCCCGCTCCTGTAATAATGCCCGTCTACGTCCCAGAGCTCCCACCCCCCAACCAAACCCTTAACCTTCTCCAAAACCTCCTTGAACTCCCCCTCGAACTTTAGCTTCACCATATGGAAGGGATGGTTTAAAATTTCTTCGGGTATATCCCCATCCTTGTAGGATTTTGCAATTAAAGCCGCTGCCAAAATCCCATCCCTCCCCTTCGTAAAATCGTAGTATATAAGCCCACCGTTCCCCTCACCTCCCAACTTGGCTCCTAC
>AKKQ01000132.1 GCA_000276965.1 Thiovulum sp. ES
AAAAATTAAAGAAAAAATCGAGTAAAAAACCGCCATACCGCTGGAAGTTTGGCCTGGCCGGTTAAGGGAAGGGTAGTTAGGGAATTCGGCTATTATACAGATTCCAAAATAACGGCGTCAGAATTAAGAGCAACGGTATAAGCATATCTGCACCAATAGGAAGCGAGGTTTATTCTTCTGCGGATGGAAAGGTGGTGTATTCCGGTTACCTTGAAGGTTACGGGAACGTGGTAATAATTGAAAGCGGAAGGTTGTACCTGATTTACGGAAATTTGATGGACGTTTTCGTGGGAACGGATGAGGTTGTGAAAACGGGATCGAAAATCGGAACGCTTGGCGGAAAACCCTTGTACTTTGAGGTCAGGGAGGGAACAACTCCGGCTGATCCCTTAAAATACCTACCTTGAAGGGTGTATTTTATAAAATTTCGGATAGAAAGGTGGTTGTTGAGGAAGTGCCACCGCCTAAACCAAAGAAGGGAGGGGTTCTAATAAAAACGTTATATTCCGCGATAAGTCCGGGAACAGAAGGTTCCACGGTTTCCTTGGTAAGGGGGGGCCCGTTAAGGATACTTAAGGAAAGAAGAGAACAGGTAATCAACGTTTTGAAAGTTTTTAACGATTACGGGCCTTCTTTCCTGATGAATTTGATAAAATGGAGGACAAACGCGCTAACACCCTTGGGCTATAGCCTTTGTGGGGAAGTATTGGAAGGTTGGGGAGAATTTGAGAAGGGGGATCTTGTGGTGGCGGTTGGGGGAGAGTTTGCGAACCATATGGAGATCGTGTGGGTTCCGGAAAATTTGGTGGTTAAGGCAAGTAGAAAGGATAAAGCAAAAGAACTCAGCTTTGGGGCCTTAATATCGATATCCCTCCACGCCATCAGGAGGTCGGGAATATCGGGGGGGAGAAAGGGCGCTTATTATAGGTATGGGAATAATTGGGCATATAATCTCGAGGATCCTTAAAGTTTGGGATGTCGAAGTTTGGGGTATGGATAAAGATGAGTATAGGTTAAAATTTGCGGAGGAAGGAATAAGGACCTTATTGAAGGATCCTCCCCAGAATTACTTTGACGTAGTTTTTGTTTGTGCTCCGGATAAAAGCGGGGAGGTAGTAAACTTGGCAGGAAGATCCCTGAGGGATAGGGGCAAGGTTGTGGCCGTGGCAGACGCAAACTTCTCCTTTGATTGGAAAACGTACTATTACAAGGAGCTTGAAATATTAGTTAGCAGATCTTATGGTCCGGGTAGGTACGATCCGGAGTACGAGGTTAAGGGAGGGATTACCCGATAGGTTACGTGAGGTGGACCGAAAGGAGAAACCTAAGTTACGCTGTTAAACTCGTCGAGGAAGAAAAGCTTAAAATTTACGA
>AKKQ01000133.1 GCA_000276965.1 Thiovulum sp. ES
GTTGTTTTTCCTGAACCTTGAAGACCTGCCATCAAAATTGTGGTCGGTGGTTTTGAAGCATAAATAAAACCTTGATTTCCCTCGACTGTGAGAATCTTTGTCAAATTAGACTCAATTGATTTAAGGAAATTTTCTTGACCAATTCCTGCTTCTTTTGTGTCTAATTCAACATCTTTAATTAGCTCCTTGACAACTTTGTGATGAACATCTGCTTTTAAAAGTGATTTTTTTAGTTCAGCAACTGCTTTTTTGAGTGCATTTGCATCATCAAAACTTTTTAATTTTTTAACAGCTCCCGTGAACGATGAGGTCAGCGATTC
Source organism: Thiovulum sp. ES (assembly GCA_000276965.1). Lineage (NCBI taxonomy): Bacteria > Pseudomonadati > Campylobacterota > Epsilonproteobacteria > Campylobacterales > Sulfurimonadaceae > Thiovulum > Thiovulum sp. ES. Next base: position 321 of record AKKQ01000133.1, read on the forward strand.
AAACATCAGTTTCTCCTTTTCTTGCTATAAATAGTGATGAAATTCCCATTGAGAAAGAACGGTTTTCTAAAACTTCAAATCCAACTTTTTGTAATTCAGAAACCATTTGTTCAGAATCCACAAAATCCGTAATTGAGTCTGGTAAATATTGATAAGCTTCCTTATCTCCAGAAATCATACCGCCAACTTTTGGTAAAACAGTATTCATGTAAAAGTCTCTCATTTTTGTCGCAAAAGAGTTCTTCTTGTCTTTTGTGAATTCAAGAATGACAAGCAGACCTCCACTTTTTAAATTTGCATAAAATTCTTCAAAAGCTTTTTCCCGCTCAACAACATTTCTAATTCCGTAAGAAATTGAGATGATGTCCGCACTTTCTCGATTGATTCCCATTTCCGTAGCAGATGCAATTTTAAATTCAAATTGTGGAAATTTTTTCTGTCCAACTTTTACCATTTCAGTTGATGGATCAATTCCAACAACATGAGAAATGGAGACATCTTTTCGTCGTGCAACATTTTCCCAAAAGTCCATCATATCGCCTGTTCCACAAGCAACATCAACAATTAATTCAACTTTGTCTCTATCGTAAATCGAAAAGGCAATTTCCGCACCCTTTTTTCTCCAATTTTTATCAACACCAAAACTTAAAACACGATTTGCAATATCATAAGTCGATGCAATATTATTAAACATGGATACAATTTTTTGCTGTTTTTCCATCTATTTTCCACTATCAATTTTAAAGTTAAAGATTTTAGCAAAAAATGTGAAATACCCACTCATGGCTATTAAATCTAGCATAGGAATTTGGTTTTACTGAAATCAGCTATAAGTCCCCTTGTCATTGTCGGACTTAATCCGACAATCCTCTAAAAATGGTTAAGATTCCCGTGTCAAGCAAGGGAATGACAAACAGAGTTTATGCCTTAATAATTCACACTTCATGCTTACAGATATTTTGTTTCTTAAAACTTTGATAGCAGTAAAATAGAGGATTTAAAGTCGATTTA
>AKKQ01000134.1 GCA_000276965.1 Thiovulum sp. ES
AGAAAAGATGTTTTTTTAGGAAAAATTTGCCGAAGTGAAGATATTCACTTCGGGATTTAGTTTATTTTTAAAGAAGTGGAAAGAGCATTTTTTAATTCGGAATACTCTTTTTCAACATGAAACATCTCAATCAAATTTAAAGCTATTTTTGGAATTTCAACAGTTCCATTACTCCAATTTGTCAAAGTTCGATAAGAGACTCCTATTTTTTCGGCAAGTTCTTTTTGAGTTATTCCAAGTTCTCGGCAAGTTTTTTTAACTAAATTTTCCTCTTTTTGTTCCAAAAATCACCTTTCTAAATTTTTCAATATTTTATCGCTTTTTGTCATTGTCGGACTTGATCCGACAATCCTCAGGAAAAAAGAAAGATCATCGGGTCAAGCCCGATGATGACACGAAGAAAAGTGGAATCTAGATTTTAGTCTTGTTTTGAATGAGGCTAAAGTGCCTGACACTGAACTCGTTTCAGTGGGCAGGACTAAAGTCCTTATTCCAAAATTTATGTTGAATCTTATCCCGAATTCATTTCGGGATTATTTCAGTGCTTGTGCTGAACTTGATTCAGTATTGTTTCTAGTTTCCACTTGAGTTGATTGTATGTGTTTCCAATTTCAAGGCAGAACTCTTTTCCAGATGAGGTCGGTTTCCAAACTCCATTTTCATCACGAAACTGAAAACCTTTTTTCTCTAAAATCAAATTGATTTCTGCTCCAGTTTGTCCCGTCATTTTTCCGAGTTCAGTTGGTAAAAAATATGAGTTTTGGAAAGAGTTTCCGAGAAGTCTTGTTGGCGATTTTTCACCCATGATTCTTTCGAGATAAAAAAGTTCTTGCGGACTCAAATCTTTCATCAAGTCGATAAGTCGTAAAACTTCTTTTGTTTCAGAAATCAAATCAGAGTAGTTAAATTTCTCCTCTTTTCGCAAAGAATAAGAACCAGTTGAAAGGATTTCTTCAATCACTTCATCACACCAAACAGCAAAATATGGATCAAGCCAACGAGCAAAGTTAATAATCAGTTTTTTATGAATCCAAGTTCCCTGTTCTTTTTTCTGATTGCCACCTTTTTTAATAATTACAAGTTCATCAACAAAGGTATTTTTCAATTTAGAAAATGCTTCTAAATAATCTTTAGTCTCTTTGGTTTTAAGCCAATCAACAGGTTTTTTGCCAAACTCTCTCCCGATTTTTGTCGCATTAATGTAAAGAGAGTTTCCAATAAAAAAATCAACTTCAATTTCGTTGAATTTTCTGGATATAATTTCCACTCACTTATCCTTTAAAATAAAATGTGTTGCTAGACACTTAAGGGTAAGTATAGCAGTTTTTTCTT
>AKKQ01000135.1 GCA_000276965.1 Thiovulum sp. ES
CTTCTCTTTGAGCGACCTGACAAATGGTAGGTAGATTTCTAAGACTAGGATCCCCAACACGGTTTAGGATTTTATTGCGGAAGCCCTCACGTATATGCAATCTCCATCTTTGACCTTGTAATCCCTCCCCTCAATCCCGGATCATATTTTTCTCCCTTGCCCCCTTCCATCCCCCCGCGTTTATTAAACTTTCCCAATCTATGACCTCCGCCTTTATGAACGTCCTTGCGAGGTCTTTGTGTATCTTTTCCGCCGCGTCGACCACGCTTGACCCCTTATCCAAAAGCCAACCCCTCACCTCCCTTTCCGAAGGTGTAAAGAATACTATCTTTCCCGTTATTTCCAGTACCTTCAGGAAGATTTCCCTTCCCATTTTTTCCGGTATCGTCCTCCAGCACGTTCATCTCCAAGTATGGAAGCTTCTGATCCTTAAGCTCGAGATATACCTCATTGCCCAACTTGGACCCTGCGGTCCTGTTTAGGATTATTAGTCTGGGCTTTAGTGAGGGAAGCCCGTATCCCCTTAAAAACCTTCCTCTCTTCCCCGTTGAGATCGGCAAAGGAAAGCGGGATCCCTTCGGAAACCGCATCGTAAGCCTTCTTCAGGACGTTCAAAGCCTCCCTTCCCCCTCTTTTCCAGCCTTTTTATGATCGAAAGTAAGACCTCAGCCTCGAAGCTGAGAAAACTTAAGGTCGTATCCACGAAAGAAGTAAAGTTCTCCGTAAGGCCACCGACAACCTCAACGAGCGCGTCCGCGTTAGCCAAGTTCTTCGGGTTATCGTGTAAGTTTATGTAAGGCGGAGTAACCTTTTTAGGTTTAAAAAACTCGACTAGGGCTTTGAACCTTTCATCGTTCAACTTCAAGGATCCAACACCCTTACCACCTGTAAGCCTCTCAAGTAGCGTGCTCTTTCCCGTAAACGGGGCGCCTATAATGTATACGTCCATTAAGCCAGTTCGGCGTTTAAGACAATCTCAACCCCCCTAAGGCAACCGAAACCGGACAGTTGTTTTTTGCATGCTCCGCCAGCTTTAAAAAGTTTTCCTTATCTATCCCCTCAACCTTGGCCTTCGTGCTTAAAATTATCTTGGTTATCCTTGGCCCCTCCTCCTTCATCTCCATTATAACCTCGGCCTCCGTGTATATTTCTATCGGCTTGTAACCCGCCTTTTCCAGGGTTGAGGAAAGGGCCATGCTGAAACAACCGGCGTGTGCGGCCCCTATCAGTTCCTCCGGGTTCGTTCCCTCACCGCTTTCAAACCTCGATGCGAAGGTAAAGGGTCCCTCAAAGTAATTTT
>AKKQ01000136.1 GCA_000276965.1 Thiovulum sp. ES
TCCGAGACAGACTTAAGGAGGACGAGGTTTAAGCTTTAGGCCGAAGTCCCAAATACCCAGGTACGATGTCTTACCCTTCAAGGCTTACCCGTACAGGTTCAAAGCCGTGGAGCTTTTAACTACCAGGACGAGGGAGTACAGGGAAAGGGTGATGCAGGAGGCGGGTTTCAACACGTTCCTCTTAAGAAGCAGGGACGTTTATATAGACCTTCTTACGGATTCGGGAACTGCCGCAATGAGCGACGAGCAGTGGGCCGAAGGAATAAGGCAGGATTGGAAGAACGCTTACGATTACCTATCCCAGGCCGTTTATGAAGTTTTCGGATTTAAATACTTTATACCCACACATCAGGGTAGACAGGCGGAACACTTTATATCCCAGGCCCTCATAAAATCCGGTCAGTACGTGATAAACAACATGTACTTCACGACCACGAGGTTCCATCAGGAGTACGCGGGAGGTATATTCGTAGATCTGATAATTCCCCAGGCCCACGATCCGGATTTTGAGCACCCATTCAAGGGTAACTTCGATACCGATGCGGTTTACAGTTTTATAAAGGAGAAGGGAAGGGAAAACGTGGCTTACATATGCGTTGAGACGAACGTTAACATGGCAGGCGGACAGCCCGTATCCATGGAGAACATAAGAAAATTGAGGGAGATAGCGGACGAGTTCGAAATCCCTTTGGTGTTCGACGCAACACGAATAGCCGAAAACGCCTATTTTATCAAGCTAAGGGAGAAGGGATACGAGAACAAGAGCATAGGGGAAATAATCAGGGAGATGTTATCGTACGCGGATGCGGCCAGCATATCCGCAAAAAAGGATCCGCTTACAAACATAAGCGGAATTTTGCTTATAAGGGATCCTGAAGTTTACGCGAGGGTTTACGAGTTTGCCACGGCTTTCGATGGGAGCCCATACGACGGCGGTTTGGCAGATAGGGACCTTGCGATTTTGGCAAGGGGAATATACGAGATGATAAATTTCGAATACCTAGAGAGCAGGATAAGGCAGGTTCAATATCTCGGGGAAAGGCTAATTTCTTTGGGAATTCCGGTAGTAAGGCCCATAGGAGGTCATGCCGTTTATTTGAACGCGAGGAAGTTTTTACCCCACATTCCACAAGATGAGTTTCCGGCCCAAACTTTGGCCGCAGAAATTTACATTGAGGGGGGAGTGAGGACGATGGAGAGGGGTACGGTTTCCGCAGGTAGGGACCCTCAGACGGGGGAAAACNGGAAGCCAAAGCTTGAGCTTGTAAGGATCACGATACCGAGGAGGGTGTACA
>AKKQ01000137.1 GCA_000276965.1 Thiovulum sp. ES
GGGTAATTTCTAAGGGAAATTTGGGAGGCTTTTTCGCGGGTTTGGAAATTAAAAGGTTCCTTCTAAGCTTGGAGGGTTTCAATATCCCTGAGGGCTGCAATTGAACCAAAAACGCAACTTAAAATAACCGTTAAAAGTGATAAGGAAAAAACCATAAGGTTAGCGTAAATGTTTTCGCGGAAAAGATCGAAGAGATCAAGCAAATATAAGGAAACCCCCAAAGAGAGCAACCATGAGGCCGCCGCGTAAATTACGGAAAGTAAGATGTAGGGGTACCTTAGCTTGAAGGGTGAAACCCCGTAAAGTCTCAAAATATCGATGTAAGTTTTTCTATGGGTTACGGCGAACCTTACGGTGTAAAAGGATATAAGAATACCAGCTATTATCGTTACAAAGATCGCTCCCAAAGTTAGCCCTAGGATCGTTTTAAAGAAAACCCCAGCGGACGCTATCCAAGTTTCCCCATAATATACGCTTGAGACGTTTTTTAAACGCGAAATTTTTAAATACATCAATTTTAAAAGTTCCTCGTCCTTCCAATGCAACTTGGGATACACCCTTATTACGGTATAAAAAACGTCTTCTCCCAGGTCATCAACTATACCCTTAAAGTTCGGGTAAAATTTTTAAAAAACTCTTCCCTCGCCCTTTTCCCATCTACTAAATCCACCCTCTCTATACCTCCAAGAAGTTCCAAATCTTTCTCGATTCCCGTAGGATCACCTGCGGGAAAGACCTCAAACCTCACGTTCTCCCAAACATCCCTGTATATTTTGAAGGAAAGGAAAAGTAAGTTTGACAGGATAAAAAGGGATATCAGAGAAAGCGATATACCGATTATTGCAAAAATGCTCCTATACGAACCTATCTTTATTGCTCTCCACGTTTCCCTCATATTCCTCCTCCAAAAACCTTTCCAAGCTTCTGTTTATTACGTCTGCTATCTTCGGATCAACCTGAACCCCACCTACGATTATACCGAACCTAATTGTCTTTTGGTTTGGATCGATGTAGTCCCCCCTTTTAACGTAAGGAGCCTTACCTCCCCTGGTTATCTCTCCCTTTAAAGTTTCGACCAGTTCCATAACTTTTTGGGAAGGAAGGTTACCCGGATGGAATGCGGCAACTATCAAACTCGTCGCCTCCATAAAGCTATGGGTCGCCGTTTTCTGCTTAAGCTCCAAAAGTTTCCTTCTTATCTCTTCCTCTGTAATCATATCCTCGGTGGGGAATCAGGGAAGAGATAAAGGTAAATCTTGATGACT
>AKKQ01000138.1 GCA_000276965.1 Thiovulum sp. ES
AAAATCCTATAAAAATCTTTGTCGAGTTTGAATTCTAAAAGTTGCACCAAGATTGCTGTTCCAAACAAGAAGTTTTCCTTTCATATTTGTCTCGATAATTGTTTTTGACATATGTAAGCCGATGCCCGTTCCATCACTTTGATGTTTTGTTGTAAAATATGGCTCAAAAACTTTATCGATAAAATCTTCAGGAATTCCTCCGCCATTATCTTCAATTTCAACAATTGAACAGTTTTTTTCAGTAAAAGTTCTAATCCAAATCACTCTATTTTCTTGGTTTTTTGTAATTAAAATATCTTTTGCATTATTGACAATATTTAAAATCACTTGGGAAAATTCGTGTGGAAAACCTTCGCTTTCAATATTTTTTCCGAAATTCTTATGAATTTTAATAAAGTTGTTTTCAAGACCTGAAGAGCTTAATTCAAGAGCATCTTCTATAAGTTTATTTATTTCAAATTTCACAACTGTTTTATCTGGTTTAAAAAAATCTCGAAAGTCATCAATTGTATTTGACATTTTTTTAATAAGTGCCATAGATTTTTCAGTCATATGTTCAATATATTTTTTGTTGAGTTCGTCATATTTGTATGCTTCGGAAACATCTTGAACAAGAAATCCTAAATTATTTAGAGGCTGTCGCCACTGGTGAGCAATATTTCCAATCATCTCACCCATTGAAGCGAGTCGAGATTGTTGAAGCAGATGTTTATCTTTTTCACGAAGTTTTTCAACAGAGAGTTCTATCTCTCTTTTTAAATCCGACTGGTAGTTTTCAAAAATCGTAATATCCTCAAAAGTGTAAATATCACTTAAATTTTCACCTCCAAGATTTACACGATTTAATTTTATTGAAAATATAAACTTTTTATCATCTTTGTCAATTCTAACTTTGTGAATTTTTTCTATATTTGCTGATATAAATTCAAACCATGGAAAATTCTCATTTACACAATTTAGATATTCTCCCTCTTTACAAACAGGAAAAAATTTACTCTCAATATCTGAAATCTTTTTGACCTCATCGCCAAAAAATTTGTAAAAACGGCTATTTGCATCAGCAATCTTTTCTCCATGCACAATAAAAATTATATTTTGCTGTGCATTCCAAATCGCTCTTAATTTATTTCGGGAAATCTCAAGCTTCTCCTCTTTATCTTTTAAATCTGTAATTTCAAAAAGATGTGCATAATAATGTGTTACATCACCCTTGTTATTCTTAACAACATTTGTGTATTGTCTAAACCACTTATATTTTC
>AKKQ01000139.1 GCA_000276965.1 Thiovulum sp. ES
TTTTGTTACAAAAGTACCCGCTTGAGGGTTCCACAAAACCCTCGGCTACCTCGGATCTAATAAGGATCTTAAATTCCGGCGTTCTCATGGTTAGCTTCTTTATACACGGAAATCCGGTTCAGATGTCCCACGAGAGGCTTTTAACCATAAGCGACCTTAGAAAAATAAACACGAAGGGGAGGGAAAGCTTCATAACGGTGTTATCTTGCAAGGTTGGGGCTTACGATAGGGTAGATCCCCCGTACGTCTTAGGTGAGGAGCTAATGATCAGAAGGAACAGGGGGGTAGCCGTTTTGTCCACCACGGCCCTGGCCTTTGCGGGAAGCAACGCCCTTTACGCAAGGGCCATGTACAACTACATATCAAACTACGGGAAGGTACCCTTGGGTTACCTATCCCTTGTGGGAAAGAACGATAGGTATTACGTTTTACTTGGGGATCCGGCTATAATGCTTAAGCTACCGGACAGTCTGGGGCCCGTCTCTTCAGACACGTTAGTACGTGGATCGAGGAACTGGGCATACACTCCGAGGGGTAAATTTGGGGTTTTCGATATACCGGAATGGGATACGGTCTCCTTCAACTGCCTTCCGGTAAGGTACCCTTACCCTAAGGGAAGATCACAGGCGTTTTACGGTGATGTTTTGGGTGATACTACCAGGTTTTGGATACCCCTAAGGGGACCTATGACCTCTGTGGACACGCCGAATCAAAAGGCGCTTTTGGTGTGGTGGGATAAGGATGCTGGATATTCCGCCCTATATCCCGTGTCTAGGGCCGATTCAAATCCGGGCTCTTACAAACCGAAGGTTTACGGATATTATGGGGAAATCCCACTTAAAGACGGCATGTTTTTGCCCTCAAAGGTTAGGCTGAGATTCCTGTTTGAGAGCAAGGAGGGTTTTGACATTAGGACATTCGGCGAAAAACGCCTCACCTCCGAGGATCCTTATAGACAACCTAAGGAGCGATGTTCTGGAGGTAAAGATCTTAAACGATACCTTGGCGGAGGCGTATTACGATTTCGACTTTTCTTCTTCTCCCGGCAGGCACAGACTCGGTGTCTCAATAACGTCCGCAAAGGGAATAAGGGGTTATAACGTTTGGGATCTAAATTTCTCTGGGGATAGCCTGAAAATATTGGATCTTCTGGCTTACCCCAACCCTTACAGGAACGGAAAGTTCTTCGTAACTTTTAACCTAACCAAAGGCCGAATTATCCATAAGAATAATACACNCCCACCGGCGTTGCTTGTCG
>AKKQ01000140.1 GCA_000276965.1 Thiovulum sp. ES
TTACCTTTCGGCCACTCTTTCCACTTACACACTTTCCCTTGTGTCCTTATCGGTATCGGCCTTCACAAAGGAGATGCCGGCAAGGTGGTTTTTAACGGTTTTATTCATAATAGCCGTGCTGGTCGCCTTGCAGTTTATACCATCTCCCCCCATTACCCTTTCCATCCCCGAACCTTTCAACGATTACCTTAAGTCGGAGGTAGATTTGGGATTTTTGTATAAAGAACATCGGATCTTCGCTGGTTTTATTGGCAATTTCTTCCTTTTGGGTTGGAAAGGAGGGGGGTTTAAAATTTTACTCCGATAAATACCCGTTATGAACGAGCTTTTTAAGGAGGCGGAAAAGAGGATGAAGGAAACCGTTGAGCATCTAAGGAGGGAGTACTCCAGGTTGAGGGCGGGAAGGGCGAACCCCCGCAATACTAGAAGGTGTAAGGGTTAGCTATTATGGACAGCTTCTTCCGCTCAACCAAATAGCAAGCATCACGGTTATGGAGGGTAGGATCTTGGTTATAAACCCTTGGGGATGCGAACGTCCTACCCGAGATAGAGAGGGCCATAATTTCGGCAAACTTGAACCTTACGCCTAAAAGGGAAGGTAAGGTCCTGAAGATAGAAATTCCTCCGACTCTCCGAGGAAAGGAGGAACGAACTTGTAAAGTTGGCAAAAAGGATGGCGGAGGAGAGCAAGGTGCACATAAGGAACATAAGAAGGGACTTTATAGAGAAAATAAGGGCGATGGAAAAGAACAAGGAGATAACGGAGGACGAGAGAAGGAGGGGTGAGGAGCAAATACAGAAGATAACGGATAGGTACAACGAGGAGGTTGAGAAGGCCTTTAAGGATAAGGAGAAGGAGATCCTTGAAGGATAAGATCCCTTTACACGTGGGGATAATAATGGATGGGAACGGGAGGTGGGCAAGGAAGAGGGGGCTTCCGAGGGTAATGGGGCATAAGGTCGGGGTGGAATCGGTGAGGTCGGTGATAAGGACCTCGAGGAAGCTGGGAATAAAGTATTTGACCTTATACACCTTCTCTTCCGAAAACTGGCAGAGGCCGAAGGAAGAGGTATCGTACCTCATGCACCTCCTGAGAACTCTATTAATAAGGGAAGTTGATGATCTGAACAGGCAGGGGGTAAGGGTGAGGGCCATAGGGCGACTAGAAAACCTAAGCAAGGAGGTATTGGACGCGCTAAATTACGCCATAGAAAAGACTAAAAACAACAGG
>AKKQ01000141.1 GCA_000276965.1 Thiovulum sp. ES
CGAAGCCATTTGTTCAAAGGGAAAAAGTGAGAAGTTTCTCTTTGATTGTGAATTTTAATATATTTTATGTTAATTTGTCAATACTTGATATTAATTCCGATTCCTCTTTTAAAAGCTTCACAATCTTTTTTGTATCTTATCAATTCAGTTATTAATTGAAAATTTTTAGGTAATTTAATTCTTTCTGTTGCCCAATCAGAAACAGCTTTAGGAGTAACACCAAAATAAATAGAAAGTTCTTTTTGTGTGATTCCAAGTTCTCGGCAAGTTTTTTTAACTAAATTCTCTTCTTTGTTTTCCAAAAATCACCTTTTTAAATTTTTCAAAATTTTATCACTTTGCCGAGAAGAGAAACTATAAAAGTTCGTTTAAAATCTCTTTTTTCCAAACTGTATGAAAAACTGTTTTCTCTGAATATTTTGATTTGTTTTGCACAAAATCGGCAAATTGTTTCCCTTTTTCAGTTGCTTTCCAAATATCTTCATCTTTTTCTTGAAAACCAAATTTTTCCAAAAGTTTATTCAGGTTTTGAGGTCGAGGTTTATCTCCTTTTTTTGTCGAAACAAGTTTTTTTGCTTCTTCAGAAAAATCGCCGTTCATCACAATTTGACAAAGTTCCGTAACTGTGTAATATTTTTCTGGAGTTGAAAGACCTTTTTTTTTCGGAGATTTCCAAAAAATCAACAGTTGAATCTTTTGCCACAGATTTATTTACAGTAATTCCAAGTTCTTCTGGTCTGGTAATTCCAATTTCAAAATATGACTTTTTGTAATTTACAACAAGTTCCGTAGCAACACAAATCAATTCAGCTCTTTGTTTGATTTTCTCTAAATCGGGTTCATCATTTTTTGTAATTGAATAAGAACCAGTTTTACGAATTTGTGGAAGAACTTCTTCCATGATCCATTCTTCAATTTTTTCAGCTTCGGGAAGTCTCGATTTGATAATCAATCGCCAAACATCAGACTCTGGAATCAGTTTTGTTTGCTTCCAACTATTCCCTAGTTCTCAAGATAAATCAAAGGGCTGTGTTTTACCGCTCTTAAAAATTTCATCAAAAGATTCTGCTTTTTTGCAATGTTGAGAAATTGCATCTCTGCTTCTTTTATATCCAAGAAGCTCAGCCATATTTTTTGCAAAAAAGAACTCTTGGTTATTAATAAAGATAATTCTTATTGGAAAATTTTGAAACTCTTTTGTTATTAATTTCGTTCATAACTTTAACTTTAAAAGT
>AKKQ01000142.1 GCA_000276965.1 Thiovulum sp. ES
ATGAGGCCTTTGGTCGAGGAGGGATACATATACATCGCGATGCCTCCCCTTTACAGGGTGCAGAAGGGTAAAGAAGTAAAATATTTATATTCCGACGAGGAACTTAAGCGAATTCTTAAGGAATGGGGCGAGAATATAACCGTACAAAGGTACAAGGGTTTGGGAGAGATGAACCCCGAACAGCTGTGGGAAACCACCATGAACCCAAAAACCCGAACCTTAAAAAAGGTCACGGTTGAAGATGCCCTGGAGGCCGATCACCTCTTCTCCATCTTAATGGGAGAGGTGGTGGAAGAAAGGAAAAGGTTCATCTTGGAAAACGCAGGGTTTGTAAAGAACCTGGATGTTTAACGTACTCTCTTTTGTGGTCATTAACGAGGTGATGTACGACCCAAGGGGTCCCGAATCCTCGGCCGGTTTGTACAACGAAGCCGTGGAAATTTACAACTACGGCGATACGACCGTTTGCCTAACATCCTGGAAAATAAAGGATAAGTACGACGAGGACTTGATAGTTCCCTTTCCAGATTCCTCCATCCTTTCATCCTGCCCTCTATGCGTTATCTCGACCTGCATCCCGCCGGGAGGGTTCGGTGTGATCCTCGATAGGGACTATACGAACCCAGCCTCTCCCGACCCGATGCCCTATTCCTTCCCGTCTGGAACCGTCCTGATGTCCGTGAACGACGCGCAAATAGGGAACGGTCTTTCCCAAAGCGATACAATTTACCTTATAAGCAACCTTTCGGATACGGTCGATCTTGTGGGTCCCTTTCCCGCGACGGGTGACGGCATATCCGCGGAAAGAAAGTCTCCTAGAAGTAAGGTTTTCGTGCCTTCGGTTTCCGTTTATGGTCACACTTTGGGTTACGGAAATTCGGTTTTCCTGCCCTTACGAGTTTTCGATAATTTTATCTGAAGCTTTCGATTTTAGGGATTCCGTCAAGCTCTTCTTTATAGTGAAGAACGACGGGACTGAAAACTCAAGCTTTAAGATCGGAATGCACCTCAACGGTATAAGTGTGGACGAGTTTGAAGGATTTTTAATGGCCGAATCCACAACGAGTTACGCTTACACCTTCAGGTTCTCCGAGGCCGGAACGCACGAAATGGAAATTTCCCTCGATAGCTTGGACTGCGACACATCCAACAACCGCATCATTTTGCATTATACCTATCAAAAACCCACTTTGGTTATAAACGAGTTAAACTAC
>AKKQ01000143.1 GCA_000276965.1 Thiovulum sp. ES
CAAGTTGGTTTTTTGGTGAAATCAGATTTTTCCCAAACTCCAAACCTTTTTCTGTGAGAGACTTGAATTCTTTCAAAATAGGAATTTTAATTTCGTTTCCATCTTCATCTTTTTCAGTTTTGTATTTTGAGCTTTTTCGAGTTTTTGTTTCCAAAAAACCTGCGGAAATCATTTTTTTGTTGAATTGCTGAACAGAAATTTTAATTTCAAGTTTTTCCAAAAGTGCTTTTGCCGAAAAAGTGTGTTCTTCATCAGAATATTCTGGCAAATATGAAGTTTTCAAACCCAAATCTGTAAAATGGGTTTTTGTCATCAAAATTTTAGAAGCTTCACTTGGTCGCAAAATTTCAATCGCCGTTTTTAAACCAATCATCTCTTTTTCAAGTTGCAAAATCTCATTTTTAGGATTTTCAGAAAAATTTTGATTTTGCAAAATTTCTCTCATTCTAAAAAACTCTTTTACAAGACGAATTTTAAATTTTCTGACGATTGTATTGTTTCGCAAATAACTTATTAAAAGAGTCGCTTGAGGTTCATTAAGAAAATAAGTTTTAGCTTGTGTCGTGCCTTTTCCAGCTTTTAGCACAGCGATTTTAAATCGCATTGCTCCAAATTCTTCAAAATCAATGATATTTCGAGTAATTAAATCAAGAACAGATTTTGGTTTATTCTCTGTTTGTTCAGCGATAACAATATGTGAGATTCTTGGTTCATTATCTATCATTTCAACAATAGATTTTTCAGCACTACTATCTTGTGGTAAAATGCTAGTCATAATTTGCCTTATTAAAAATTATACTTAAAGATGAGAAAATTGCCGTTTTCCCATCTCATTTAAGATATTACATAAATTATCTTAAATTAAACTAAAAATATGAACTGATTTAGGTTATTTACAGAAAGTGTTTAATTGTTTATGGAATATATCGATATAAAAAAACTCCAAAAGAAAATGAAAATTACAAATATTACTTTAGGAAAATTAGCAGGACTTCACCCTGATTATATACCAAGATTAAAACACAGGGAAATACCAGCAGGGTTAATAACAATTGTTCAACTTTTGGAGAAAATGCCAGAAGATGAAAGAATCCTTTTTATTCATCATAAATTAAAAGAGGCTGATTCTGAAAAAAATCAGAATCAAAAAAGTTAAATTTTGAGAAGTTTTAAAAGTTCGGAAAATGAATTTTCAAAATAGTGAGGTTGAGATT
>AKKQ01000144.1 GCA_000276965.1 Thiovulum sp. ES
CCTATCCCCTCGTGTGCCTTGGTCTCCCCAACGGATCCCTTAGACGTAATAAGGGTGGCAAAAAATGGGATGAGAATGCCAAGAAAATCCACGGACTTTTACCCGAAGTTCGTTGCCGGCATGTTCTACGCCCTGCCATCTACATCCGTATAATTTCGTACGATGTTCGCTTTCGCTTACGACGTTTTTTTGACGGAGTTTTCTCTGTACTCTTTAAAATCCCAAATGCCAAGCGGCGAGGTTTACACTTCCGCCTACAACTTCGCTGCCGGTAGTTTTGGTGGGGAGATAGGGGGGGAGATAAGAGGGAACTTTGGAAGTTTAAAGTTCTTTTCCTCTGGAAGCATGGAAAGGACGGACGATAGTGGAAACACCTTGGGAAGCTTTTCCTCGAACTTCATGAAGCTTTCGGGAGGAAAAAGGTTAAAATTCGGAAATTTTGATGGGTTTTTGGGTTTGGGGATATCTTACGTTTCGCTCGATCCGAAAAACGTCGGGATCGGTGCAAGCCTTCTTTCAAGACTTTACGCGACAGGCCGGATAAAAGACCTGAACTTGGAAGGTTACCTCATGTTGGATAACGCGGGATACGAGATAAAAGCCGTAGGGTCAAGGAGGGAAATCTTACCTTACAGGGTATCTTTTGGGGGAAGGGCGGTCGGGGATAAATTTTCGGCCTTCTTAGAGCTTGGAAGGTATTACATGGGAAACTTCTTCAAGCTGGGAGGCGAAATGGGAATAAACGTGCTAAATTTGGGCTTCTTATATGATAGCAGGTTAAGAAGCTTGAACGGGGGGTATGGCACGGATTTCCTAAGCGGCCTCTCAATATTTGGGGAGCTGGGATACAAAAGGATAAAATTCGGATATTCTTATACGTTTATGGGATTGTTTGGCTCAAGGAACCTCCTCCAGCTTTCCTATGAGTTAGATTAGCCCTTTCCTGCCCCTCAGGGCATCCAGTATTATGCTCACCATCTCCAGCATGACGTCATCCCCAACTTCCTTAAGGATACTCATAGACTCCTTGAATTTACCCATTCCAACGAGGCAGTAAGCGTAAAACCTCCTAAGTTCCGGATCCTGGCTTCGGGTGAGTATGGGGTTTAAAGCTTTTAAGGCTTCCTCAAACTCCCCTAACCTGTACAAACTTTCGGCCTTAACGAGGATAACCTCCCTGTCG
>AKKQ01000145.1 GCA_000276965.1 Thiovulum sp. ES
ACGATTGAGTGTCCAAGAAGCCGACTATCAAGAAGTCTCTCAACCAAATCTTTTGGAATAAAACATCTGGCAATATCAGAAATAACAACAAATTCAGTTTCAACAAATTGGATCGCATTTTTAATCGAGTTTTGTCGAGAATTCCCACCCTCCACAATTTCAACATCACTATATTTTTTAAAAAGATGAACCTCATCTCTGTGTGCTGTTAAAATTACTTTTGAAAATAGATTCATGCTTTGGAAATTTTCTAAAACTTTTAGCCAAAGCGGTTTATCCCCAACTCTAAGCCACTGCTTTTTTGTTCGACAATTAAAACGACTCGACTCACCTGCACTAAGAAGAATTAAAGTTGAATTATTCAAAATAAACCTTTTTCCTAAATTATAGAACAAATCTCAATTTTAAATCATTTAAAAAAAATTTTCTCCAATTCGTGCAACTATTTCATCGGTTTCTTGTTTCTCTTTTTCGATGAGGTCTAATTTTTCTTGAAGTTCGGAGAGTTTGGATCTTAGAACTTCATTTTCGGATTGGAGGATTTCAAGTTCTCTCTCTTCTTGTTCTTCTGTTAAAAGACCTTTACTTCTGTAATTAAACATTGCAGAAAGAGAAAATTTCTTTTCAATATTAGTACCCCCAACACGAATAAAAAAATCTAAAATAGTTTCACTTGAATTTCTTTCTGTAAATTTACCACTGAAAGAAAGTTTTTTCAAGTTTTGAAGATTTCCAATTTCTGGAGGTAATTCTCTTAACTCGTTGTTCCATAAATAAAGTGTTTGCAAATTTTGGAGATTTCCAATTTCTGATGGTAATTCTCTTAAATTCTTACCACCTAAAACAAGTTTTTGTAAATTTATAAGTTTATTCCTATCTCCAAAGTTATTTGAAACTCCTTTTCTTTCTGCCCAACTTTTTAGTCTAATTTCCCAATTTTCTATCTTCTCTCCTTTTTTAAAAGGGACAAAAAGCCCCATTTTATTTATTTGTCTGAGTTTAAAAAATTCTCAATTTTTTCTTTGATTTTTGCTTTTACTTCATTTGTTTCAACTTCGATTTCAACATTTTGTAGTTTATCTTTTGCGACTTCTTTAACAACAACTCGACCAATCTGTTTATCCATTTTGCCTCTTTCGATCTCTTGTCGAATTTTTCGGATTTCTGCATCAACACGA
>AKKQ01000146.1 GCA_000276965.1 Thiovulum sp. ES
GAAATAAAACAGAGGTGAATTTTGGAAAAAGAGAATTTTGATTTAAAAGCAGAGATTAAAAATCTTGGAATGACTCAAAAAGAGTTTGCTGAATATATAGATGTTCATATGACAACTGTTAGTCGTTGGGTTCGTAATGAATTGGAAATCCCAAAACTTGTAAAACTTGTTTTAGAAAATTACAAAAAAGCAAAATTATTCGATGAGGTAGTTTTTATAAAACAATCATTTTAATAAAAAAAAAAATCTTTATGATAAAATGCCTCCAACCATTTAGAGACGGCAATCTCTTTTGGAAAATGATTGGAGAAACAGTGAATTCAGATTTTAACATAACTTTAGTAGAAATCTTTGATAACGAACCTAGAGTTTCACATCGTGTAATTGCAGAGCAAACTTCAAATTTAGAAAGAAGTATCTCAAAACTTATCACAACCCACTACACTAAATTTGAGTTATTTGGAAAGGTGAGATTTGAAATCGCATCTATTAAAAACTCGAAAAATCGGGTAAATGAAGAAAAAACATATTTTCTTAATGAACCTCAAGCAACTCTTCTTCTAACTTTCATGAGAAATAATGAAATTGTTATCAGTTTTAAAGTTACTCTTGTAAAAGAGTTCTACAAAATGAGAGAACTTTTGCAAAATCAAAATTTTTCTGAAAATCCTAAAAATGAGATTTTGCAACTTGAAAAAGAGATGATTGGTTTAAAAACTGCGATTGAAATTTTGCGACCAAGTGAAGCTTCTAAAATTGGAATGACAAAAACCCATTTTACAGATTTGGGTTTGAAAACTTCATATTTGCCAGAATATTCTGATGAAGAACACACTTATTCTGCAAAAGCACTTTTAGAAAAATTTGAAATTCAAATTTCTGTTCAGCAATTCAACAAAAAAATGATTTCCGCAGGTTTTTTGGAAACAAAAACTCGAAAAAGCTCAAAATACAAAACTGAAAAAGATGAAGACGGAAAAGAGGTGAAAATTCCTATTTTGAAAGAATTCAAGTCTCTAACAGAAAAAGGTTTGGAGTTTGGGAAAAACATGATTTCACCAAAAAACCAACTTGAATCTCAACCTCACTATTTTGAAAATTCATTTTCCGAACTTTTAAAACTTCTCAAAATTTAACTTTTTTGATTCTGATTTTTTTCAGAATCAGCCTC
>AKKQ01000147.1 GCA_000276965.1 Thiovulum sp. ES
TTTTTAAAAAATTATATCTTAAAGCAAAACTTCTAATTTCCACTTGATTTGACTGAACTTGTTAGGAATTTCCAAACAAAACTCTTTTCCCGATGAGGTCGCTTTCCAAACCCCTTTTTCATCTTGAACTTGAAAACTTTTTTTCATCAAAATCAAGTTCATTTCTGCTCCAGAAACTCCAATCAAAATTCCTAGTTCAGTTGGCAAAAAATATGATTTTGAAAAATCGATTTGTAAAATTTTTGTTGGCGATTTCTCTTTCAAGATTTTTTCCAAAAGCAAAAGCCGAAAAGGTTTCTCTTTTTCAATCAAATCAACAATTTTCAAAGCTGTTTCAGTTTCCGAAAGAATTTCAGAAAGTGGAAAGTTTTCAATTTCTGAAACTTCATTTTGCAAGGAGTAAGAACCAGTTTTACGAATTTGTGGTAGGACTTCTTTTCTAACCCACCTTTGGAAAGGTTTCGCTATCGGTTTTCGACTTCGTAAAATAAAAGTATAAATTCCAGACTCTGATACAATCAGTGCTTTTCCCGATGTTTTACCGTCATAGTTTAAAACGATATCGCTTTTTTCGTCATCGTCAAAGTCTTTCACTGCATCACTAACATTTTTAATTTCTAAGACTTTGGCAACATCTTTTGCAACAAACCAAGGTTCGTTATTAATTAAAATTGTTCTAATTTTGCTGTTTTCAAAACTGAATGGTAGAATTTCCATAGAATATTCCTTGTATTCTTAATTCCAGAAGAGAAGAGGTAAGAGATTTCTCTTTTGGTTTGCTAATTTTAGTTAAAAGAGATTAATAAGTCAAGTATTTTATTTAATTGTTAAAGAATAATTTTATTGTTATTTAAGGCATTTTTTAGAATATGTTTCAATTCTGAATACTCTTTTTTTTCTGATAGAAGCTTAAATATAGTTAAGCCCCATTTTGGTATTGGAGTTCTATTATTAGACCAATCATAGATTGTTTGTTTGGAAACCCCAATTTTTTCGGCTAACTCTTTTTGAGTGATTCCAAGTTCTCTGCAAGTCTTTTTTACTAAATTATCTTCTTTTTTTTGTTCCAAAAAAGTCCTTTTCAATTTTTAGTAATTATAGAAAAAAATGTTTTTTATTTGAAAGTTTTTCACGAGGTTTTCCC
>AKKQ01000148.1 GCA_000276965.1 Thiovulum sp. ES
AGGTTTTAGTAACCTTCAACTCAATTAATTTACGAACCTGATATTTGGAGATTAATTATCAAATCGCGACTTCCAGAAGCTGAAAAAATTGAAGAGTGGATTTTTGAAGAAGTCTTGCCAGAAATTCGTAAAACCGGTTCGTATTCTTTGCAAAAAGTCGAAACTGAAAAACTCACTCCACAAAAAAGTTTGGAAATTTTGCAAACTGGAAATGCTCTTTTGTCTGAATTCAAAAAATTGGAAAATCCACTTGAAAAAATTCAACTCGACAATTTTCACAAAAACGAAACTGGAGAATCTAATCTTGACAAATTTGGAATTCATTTCCAAAACTCATATTTTTTGCCAACGGAACTCGGAAAATTTTTAGGAATGTCTGGAGCAGAAATCAATTTGATTTTAGAGAAAAAAGGTTTTCAATTTCGAGATGAAAATGGAGTTTGGCGACCAACCTCATCGGGAAAAGAGTTCTGCTTAGAAATTGGAAATAAATTCAATCAAATTAAGTGGCAAATTTCCGCAATTCTCTGATTTTGATTCCTGTAAAAACAAGAATGTTTTAAATTTGAAACTCAAATTCCCGTTTTTAACACGGGAACAGAGATCTATTTTTCTTTGCTCTTTTCTTCATCTTCTAACATTTTCTTAACTTTGATTTTTTGGTAGTTTGTTGAGATGAAAAGTAAAAAAGCAACAAATCCACCAACAACTAAAACATCAACAAAAGAGTTATCCATTTTTCCTCGCCTCAAATTCTTGTAAAAAATCTTCTAATTTATAAAGTTTTCGATACTCCTCTGTCATTAAATGAATTAAAACATCACCTAAATCAGCGACAACCCAACCATCAGAAACTTCGACATGAAGAAACTCCTCTTCTGGTTTCAATCCAGTTTTTAAGAAGTCAAGAAGAGCCTCATTATGTTTCTCATTTAAACCTGTTGCAATAACGACTCCATCAACAAAATAGTCGCTCTCGAATAGATCAAAACTCTCAATATTTTCACCCTTATTTTCATCAAGGATTTTAGCTATTTTTTCAATTCTTTCTTTCAAATTTACCTCTTTACTATATTTGGAATTTTACATAAATATTGTAAATAAGAAATTTTACAAATTTTCACTATTAAATTTCGTA
>AKKQ01000149.1 GCA_000276965.1 Thiovulum sp. ES
CAGGCATTTTTTCCAAAAGTTGAATTATTGTAATAATTGTGGAATTTTTCTGTTTTTCAGTTGTGGTATGTATGTTGTGTGAAATCCAGCAAGTTTGCTTAAATGTATATTGCTAATTTTTAATTTCTTTTGGAGTTTTTTTAACTCTGAATATTCCATTTGATAATCCAACTCCTAAACTTTTAAAGCTTTTGGAAATATAATTTTTGGAATCAGGACTTTAGTCCTACTAAACACGAGACTAAAGTCTCGATTCCGAATTTCTACCACTGTCTTAAATTTTGAAAATTTTGAAATTATATCTCAAAACAAACAAAAAATATCAATATCTGTTTTAAAAATAAGTTAAAATTTCAAACATTAAACTTTTTAGTTTTAAAAAAATTATGGAGTAAGTTTTGTTTTTCAGGTTTTTACTATTTTTTACACTCGTTTTTAATTTTGGATTTGCAAATCCATTTGCAGACGATGAAGAGGATTATGCCGAATATCACGAATATCGATTGAGTCAAAAAACAAGTGCAATTGATAGAACAATTGACGAAGTTGATGGTTTAATTGATAACAATTTAAATTGTGTGAATGGGACGGAGTTGATGATTCAAAATCGAGTTTGTTATCAAACATTCCTTGCAATTAAAAAAGTTATCGACGATGGAAAAGCAGTCAATGCACTTTCCGAAATTCTCATGAGAGAGTGTCCAGAAGTTTATAATTTTTGGGCTGAATTTGAGGAAATTAAACTTTGCAAATAAAACTATTTTTTATTCTAGTTCTCCTTTTTAGTGGTTGTGAAAAAAAAGTGCCATCACCATTTTCTAAAAACAAGGAGATAAAAGCTCTTGATACAAAAATTGAGAAGCAAACACTCCTTTTAGAAGAGAATGAAAATGAGATTGAAAAACTCCAAACAATGAAAAGAAAACTTCAATTAGGTGAAATCGAGTCAAAAATCGAAAAGAACGAGAAGCTTTTGGAAACTGTTTCGGGTGAATTAGAGTTTAAAAATAGTCAAAAAGAGGTTTATGAGGCAGTTTTAAAAACTCTCTACAACATGAGAGCAACACTACGACAAATCGAAAAAGATTACGAGGAATTACATGAAGATTAATTTAAGAAAAGGTTTTAGA
>AKKQ01000150.1 GCA_000276965.1 Thiovulum sp. ES
GCTACCGCAACAGAAGTTGATTACCTTTCAGGTGTAACAAATCCAATTCAAGATCAATTTACAACTCATTCAACAAAAACAAGTGATTTAAATTCAACTTCACAAACTTTAGAGGGAAATGTTTCAACCAATCTTTCTAAAATTAATAATTTAGATTCTTCTGTTTCAACTAACACAGGGAATATTGCAACTAACACAGGGGACATTGCAACTAATACAGGGGACATTGCAACTAATACAGAGGGACATTACAACTAACTTAAATAGTATCACTATTCTTGATGAAATGTATCTGATTTAAAATCTGAAAAACTTGATATTACAAAGTCAAAAGAGTATGTTCTTAATTATGATGATGTTACAGTAAGTACATCCTCATCAGATCATGCTCTTGCTTGGGGAATTTCAACAACATCAACTCATTATGTTTCAACAGCTTTTGGTGAAGATACAATAGCTTCTGGTGAAGGTTCAACAGCTTTTGGTTATGAAACAAATGCGACTGACTCACAAGATACTGCTTGGGGATACAGAACAAAAGCTTCTGGAGCTCAATCAACTGCTTTTGGTGATGGCACTAGAGCAAGTGGTAGTTATTCACTGGCTTTTGGTAAAGGTTCAATAGCTTCGGCTCATGGTTCAACAGCTTGGGGACAAGGAAGTCTTGGAGAAAGTTTTACTCAAAGAGGTGGATTTGCAAGTGCATTTGCAGCAACTGCTTTTGGTTCAGATACAAATGCAACGGGAGATGCTTCAACTGCTTTTGGTGTAAAAACTCGTGCTTCAAAAAATAGTGCCACAGCTTGGGGTGGTAGTTTAATGCATTCACAAAGAGGTGGATTTGCAACTGGTGAAAGTTCAACTGCTTTTGGAATTGCAACAAATGCTTCTAGTTATGGTTCAACTGCTTTTGGAATTGGAACAGTTGCAAACGAAGATAGTATGACAGCAATTGGGAAATACAACACATTAGAAAATTCACATGCTCTTTTTGTTGTTGGAAACGGAGCTGACAGCCAAAACAGAAGTGATGCCTTGAAAGTTTTTGATGATGGAAATGTTTCAGTTTCTGGAACTCTTTTTGTGAATGGTACTGAAATTTCATCTTCT
>AKKQ01000151.1 GCA_000276965.1 Thiovulum sp. ES
TTTCATCTTCTGAAATTGTGGCAATTGGGATTTTCTTCTCTGTTTCAATAGTCAGATTTACTCTTTGAAATCGATTTTCATCAAACTGAATTGTATAAACTTTGCTGTAATTCTTAAAATTTAGATGATAATTTTGGTCAATTTTTGTTGGAATATCAATCTGATATTTTTTAGAAATTCCATTTTTTGTAGTTTTCTCATCTTTTTTATATCCACCAATTGAGATAAAACCGTCTATTTTGCTATTTCTATTTCTGTTTTTATTGACAATATCTGCTTTAATTCGACTTTGAGTTGTAAAAGATAGAGACTCAAAAATATGCTGATTTTTGTTAAATTTCAGAAAACTTTTCAATCTCTTTTTTAAAGCTAATTTTAATAATCTTTTTTCACTAAATTTATCTAAAAAATATAAAATATCTCTATAAAAGATAGCTTTTTTAGAATCATATTTCGGTAAATTCTCTTCGATATTTTTCTGAATTCCAGAATATCCATATCGACTTAAAAAGCTCATTATTTTTGTAAATTTAGTAGATTTGAACTTTATTTCAAAAATTCTTAAATCACCTTTTCTGTTCTCTCCACTATCTCTTTTATAATATTTTCTTATAATTTTGTCTTGAACTTTAAAAATTATATTTTTGTTTATTAACTCAATTTTATTTCGATAAGTTGTCCAAACCTCGACAATTGCATACTCTATATCTTTTTGAGTTAAAAATGAATTTTGTATTTTTGAAGCCAAATCCTTAATTAGATCGTTTTTCGAGAAATCTTTATATTTTCCAATATCTCTATAAATTATCTCTGAAATATAGTTTTTTATTAATCTTATCTGAAAAGCTTTATCAAAAATTTCTCTCTCTTTTTTTCTGTTTAGATCATTTGGATAGAAAAATTTTGAAATTATTATTTTTTCTTTTAAAAACTGTTTTCTAATTTTAAAATTATTAGATTTTAATTTTTTATAGGTTTTCCAAATCTCTGAAACATCTTTGACTTTTGAAATCTTAAAAACTTTCCAAATCAAAGAGAAAATCCAGCCCCTCTTTTTTGTCTTTGGAATATTTTTTAAAA
>AKKQ01000152.1 GCA_000276965.1 Thiovulum sp. ES
TTAATCTATACGATAAATCTTCAATCTGCTTAGACCTATTAACTAAAATCAAATATATCATCTGGAATATCAGTATCAAAATCTTCAGCCATAGCAATCTTTCTTTTCACCCTATTCTTCGGCAACTTCTTTTCTTTCAATAAAGCCCTCAATTCCTTATATGAACCCTTTACAGCCCGTCCATCTCTCTCATGACAAGTCTCTTCTATCACTCCATCAGAATACGGAACTTCCCAGCTTTTCATCTTCTTTAATGGCTCTAATGACATCTTTCTTATAGCCTCCATCAATAATCTACAATTATATAACCCTTTATTAGAAGCCTCGGTGTTTCCTGCCTTACCATACTCCTTATGCCACCCAGCCCCAAAAGTTACAGATATCATAGCCACAAAATAATGTTTTATAGCCCCATTTATCAACTCACTTGATGTCTTGGCATTTATAGTTCCCTTTACCCACAACCCATGCTCTGGTGTATCTTTGTGAAAATTCCACCTCCACACTACTTTAAATGTATTAGTCTTTAACCTATTCTTCATATCAAATAACATGTCAAACTTCATATATAAGCCAGTCTCATCTATCTTCTCAAAGGTTACTCGCATTTTATATTTTATCATTAATCCACTTAAGTTTATAGTGCTATCCAATCCTGTAATCTCTGGTCTCATTTTTATCCCCGCTTTTCTTTTATTTTTCTCATTACCTTAGCTATACCCGAACAATGACTCTCCTTTATTGTAGGTCTCACAAATTCTACATCTCCACCTAGCTTAGATTTCCCTAGTTTTTCTGCTATCTCTCGTTCCCTCTCATAATCCTCTTTAGTCTGATTTTCATGATGTCCCTCCTCATATTCTATCGCTAACTTTAATGACTCGATATATCCATCTATCCTATATTCCGTTCCCTGATAATTCCCTACTCTATACTGATATGCTACTTTTATATCTAGTAACTCATGGAAATGTCTTAACTGTCTGAAAAACTCATCCTCCTC
>AKKQ01000153.1 GCA_000276965.1 Thiovulum sp. ES
AGATCGTTATAACGACTTCCTTTGTAAATTCGTTTGCGTAATCGTAGGCTTGGGCCAAGGGTTTGCTCCTATCTACGATCCTTGAGTTATCTATAAGAAGCAGGGAATCGCTTATTTTATAAAAATCGACCAAGCCACGGTTCACTATCTCCGTCTTTTCCCCATACTCATCCGCATCCGGAAGTACAAGAACGGAAAGGACGGAGGATTCTGGAAAGGCCTTCTTTATGTAGCTAGCCACAACCGGACCTGAACCCGTTCCGGTTCCTCCTCCCAAACCCGCTATAACTATTACCAGGTCGTAATCGATCTCATCCGTAAATTTAAGCATATCCAGATCCCCGTTTTCCCAGGCCTTTAGGGCCAATTCCCTACCTCTTTCAGGATCCGAACCCGCACCTCTCCCCCTCTTTCCCAACGTGATATGATCCTTTATTGACTTGAGGTTTATAAGGGATTGCTTGTCGGTATTTATCGCAACGGTACGTACGTTGTTCTTGTATGGGTACGTTTTTATGCCGAATCCACCCTGTCCGCTATGCTGCATCCAGCTCCCCCAACACCCACTATCAGCACCTTAGTTTCCATGCTAATCCTCCCTTCCCATGATCTCCCTCTTTATAAACTCTACAATGCTGGAAAGGGATCTTCGCATCGCGAACTTTTGGGATCTATACCCGTTCTTATTTTCTTCGAGAACCATCTTTGATACACCCCTGCCCGTATAAATCATCGGACTTTCAACCACGTGGCTAAGGCGCGATCCTAAGGCGCTTTCTAGGAGGATTCTGAACCTGCTTCCCAACCTTGAAAAGCCTCCGGCAAGTACCACCGGAAACATGTTCGAAATTTTGCCCGAAATCTCTGCCAATTTAACGGATACGGTATTCTCCAAAACCGTTGGATCGATGTTCGTAACCTTTACGTTTTCCTTAGAGAATACGGTTTGTAAGGCCTGTTCAGCGTTCAGAATCCCAATGGATTTCAAGGC
>AKKQ01000154.1 GCA_000276965.1 Thiovulum sp. ES
TTCCGTCTAAAATTCGGTGAAGGATCATGGCTTGGGCCCTGTCCAGCTCGAGTTCCCATAAAGTTGGAACGTGCTCGTATAAGTAAGATCCCAGCATATGGAACCTTATCCAATTTAAGAGCCTTTCCCTTTCAAGCTTTGATAATAGATCTTTTGCACCTTCGAAGTTTCCTTCGATGACCAGTCGGATAAACTCCCTATATTGCGATCGCGATCGTTGAAGCATTTACCGAGAGAACTGCCAAGAAATTTTCCTTAACCTTAAACTTTGCCAAAACACCACCACTTGAAAGGTCGTATTCTACCTTGACGGGTTTAAAGATCAGAGGGATACCCTTCTCCTGCGCGTACCTCAAAAGGAAAGGATATACCTTCCTGTTCCCCAAGACGAACTTAGGATTCTTTTCCTCAATCAACTTCACGAAAGAGCCGTAATCTTCGGGTATATCAAACTTTTCTACGGTAAGGGCCGAAAATGTGGAGATATTCAAAGAGATCTCGTCCAAACTTTCGTCCTCTCCAAAAACCAATATACCACCACTTTCAGAACCAAAATCGAAGATCATGGAAGCGGAGGGTGGGGGACTCGAACCCCCAAGGGGCCTAAGCCCCGGCGGATTTCAAATCCGCTGCCTTACCAATTCGGCGCAACCCTCCAACCTTCTATTTTAAGGCCGAACTAAATTTCCCTTTTTATCCTCCTTAAAACCTCCTCCGTTTTCGCCTCGCTTCCCTTGAAATAATCCTTTATCCTTCCATCCCTACCCACGATGTGGATCCTGTCGGTGTGCGTGATGAAGTAGGTCGTGTCTCCCGTCTCGCCTATCTGTAATGGACCAAAATAAACGAATATGTCCAAATCCTTCATGAGGGAATCTATGGTTTTTTCCTCGCCCGTTAAAAAAAGCCAAGCGCTCGTGGTATCTATCTCGTAAACCTTCCTGTAATCCCTTAG
>AKKQ01000155.1 GCA_000276965.1 Thiovulum sp. ES
CTAAGCCTATCTCTTTGTAGCCTTTTTCTTTTCGATATTCATTTCCGATTTCAAGAACATCATTTAGTTTTCCCATTTGAGAAAGGTGTCCAATTTTAACTGTGTGATTTTTTCCGATTTGGATTGTCATTTTTTGATCAGTATTCATGGTAGAATTTCAAAACCTCTTTTTTAAATTATTTTTGACGAAACAATTATATCAAAAGAGGTTTTTCAGAATTTCTTATTTTTCAATCAATTCCAATTTGTCAAAAGCATTTTTCAATTCATCAAAAGATTTTATCCAGCCAACATTTATTGCAAAACCGAGAGTTTTTAACCATTCGGCACGATTTTCTTGAACAAGTGAATCATGTTCTTTTTCGTTATAGCCTTTTGTTGAAAGAATTGAAAGTTTTTGACGAATTCTTTTTGACATCGAAACATAGATTCCTGTGTTGTTTTTCTCTTTTCGGTCTGGCAAAGTATCAACAATTTTATTGAACTCTTTAAAGTTATCTCCACCGACATCTCTCCAAAAAAGAATTTTTTGATTGATGAAAACTTCATACATTTCAAGTTTAAGAACTGGATCAAGAAAACTAGCCAAATCAAGCATAATATATAAGTTTGCCCAATAACCACGATTTTCAGGTTTTCCACCTCTTTGAGATTTTATGACTGAAAATTGTTTGACAAGTAGAGCAAAATCAATTTGTCCTGTTTCCTTGTTTTTATGGTTAGAAAGGCAAACTCCTGAATCAGGAGTTTGAAAAGAAGTCCCATATTTCCGTTCTACTTCGATGATAAATTCCCAAGTTGCTTCTTTTCTTAACCATTCTCTCATTTCAATTTCACGGAGACCTTTTTCTTTTCGATATTTGTTTCCAATTTCTAAAACATCATTAAGTTTTCCAACTTTTGAAAGATGTCCAATTTGGACAGAGTAATTTTTTTCCGT
>AKKQ01000156.1 GCA_000276965.1 Thiovulum sp. ES
GACAGCTTACATAAATGCCGCGGGGGAAAGTGCGGCCGAGCACGTGGATTACCTCATAAAGATGAAAGAAAACGGTGCAATAACGTTCGAGTACGGGAACAACCTCAGGAGGTTTGCTTACGAACATGGGGCAAGTGGGGCCTTTGAAATACCGGGATACGTTCCCGCGTTCATAAGGGACCTTTTCAGCGAAGGTAAGGGGCCCTTTAGGTGGGTGGCCCTTTCCGGAGAACCGGAGGATATATACCGCATAGACGAGGAGGTCTTAAAGCTTTTCGACGATCCCCACCTGCACAGGTGGATAAGGATGGCAAGGGAAAAGGTGAAGTTCCAAGGTTTGCCCGCGAGAATATGCTGGCTAGGAATGGGGGAAAGGGCCAAGATGGGTGAGGCGATAAATAACTTGGTGGAGAAAGGGGAAGTGAAGGCCCCGGTTGTAATAGGTAGGGATCATCACGATACGGGTTCGGTGGCTTCTCCTTACCGGGAAACCGAAGCTATGAAGGACGGTTCCGATGCCATAGCCGACTGGCCAATATTGAACGCCTTACTTAACACCGCCTCGGGTGCCTCCTGGGTATCGTTCCACCACGGTGGTGGAGTAGGAATGGGGTACTCCTTGCATGCGGGAGTTGTGATAGTTGCGGATGGGGAGAAGGAAACGTATAAAAGGCTGGAGAGGGTCCTGACAAACGATGTGGGTTTGGGGGTGGTAAGGCATGCGGATGCCGGTTACGAGAAGGCCATAGAAACCGCCAAAAAGTTCGGAATAAAGATGCCAAGACTTTGATAAAAATATTAAATAGACAACTTTATGCAATTGCGCGGGGTAAAAGGGTCCTTTATGTGGGCTTTGAGGATATAGGAGGGGAAAGCTCTTGGGAACTTATGTCGGAACTT
>AKKQ01000157.1 GCA_000276965.1 Thiovulum sp. ES
CAAGCTCTCCATAAGGGGACCTTCCCCAACTATCCTAACTTTGACTCTTATCCCCCTTATCTCAACCTTCCTCAAGACCTTCCTTACGACCGAAGCGGGCACGGCGTAGGATATGGCCTCCCTTCCCATACCCTCCTTCGCGAACACTACACCCACAACCTCACCGTTCCTATCCAAAACCGGCCCACCGCTGTTTCCAGGGTTTACGCTCATGTTTAAAGAGATCGGATTTGCATCCTTGTCGGATGCCACAAAGCCGAACATCACCTTGAGCTGATTGTCGTGATAGGATGTTCCTGGATATCCCAAGGCCGCGACGGGTTCCCCCTGGCTTAGGTTTTCCTTGGTGGATAACCTTAATGCACTAAAGTTTTCCCCGGTTATCTTTATCACTGCTATGTCGTTGTCCGGGTCATCGTAAATTACCTCAGCAAGTACAACCTATCCACAAGTTCCTTGAAGTTCGTTGCTTGAGGTCCCTCGAGGATCACCGCTATAACCTTTCCGTTCCTTATAACGTGGCTGTTGGTTATTACCGTCCCGTTTTTATCAACCAAAAATCCAGAACCCGTAACAACGTTCCAATCGACCGTCACATCCTCAACGGACCTGAGCTTTGGCAAACCGAAGGAGATTATCCTAACGACTGCCCTCTTTTTCTCCTTCGTAAGCAGTACATCCCAATTGGGTAAAGTTATCTGTCCAAAAAGCGCGAGCATATACCATTATTTTAAAGCGGCTTTATATTACGCCGAAAGGATGGTTCCAGAGCGCGGATAGGTACAATAGATCCTCGTTCGTGTTCCTCCTAAAGCCAAGTTCCACATCTTTAAGGGCGAAAAGGAACCTCCTGAAGGTGGACAGGTCCCCGGAATAAACGTAGTTTTCTCGAA
>AKKQ01000158.1 GCA_000276965.1 Thiovulum sp. ES
CACTTAAAACACCTTTGTTTTTAAGACCAACTGGAGTTCCAACAGGCTCAACAGGAACATAATATCTTGTTTTAACACCGCTTTGTGCAACCATTAAATCAACATGAAGAAGCTCATCTGTAACAGGGTGTGTTTGGTAATCTTGAACAACAACTTTAATCTCTTGCTCACCAACTTTTACATCAAAAAATACATTCTCTTTGTTTTTAACAGTTCTGATGTAATCACCCATTTTAAAAGCAGCATTGATATTTTCAAGCCCTTTTCCGTAGATGTTAGCGATTAGATAACCATCTCGTCTTAAAGCCTTTGAAGACTTTTTACCAATATCATTTCTAACAATACCTTCTAACATTTTGTAACCTTTAGTTATTTTTGAAAGAGCGATTATATCCAAAAAGCAAATTGGTAGAATTTTAAAAAGCGGAAAAGGTTTATCTTGAAATTATTTGATTCTGTAAGAAAAGAGAAAGTGGAATTTATTCCAATTAGAGAAGGGCATGTAAAAATTTATCTTTGTGGTCCAACAGTTTATGACGATGCACATTTAGGACATGCACGAAGTTCTGTAAGTTTTGATTTGTTGCATCGGGTTTTTTTGAATTCTGGATACAAAGTAGATTTTGCAAGAAATTACACGGATATTGATGACAAAATTATTAAAAAAATGAAAGAGACGGGAGAGACTTTAAAAGAGATTACGGAAAAATATATCGCATCTTTTGAGTCGGACATGGAAAATTTAAGAGTGATCTCCCCAAATATTAAACCAAAAGCGACTGAAAATTTGGAAGCAATGGAAAAAATGATAGCGGGACTTTTAAAAAAAGATTTTGCA
>AKKQ01000159.1 GCA_000276965.1 Thiovulum sp. ES
GAAGGGCGGACGAGGCGATGAACGTGGCCGGACACAGGATAGGAACGTACGAGATAGAATCCGCGCTCGTTGAGCACGATAAAGTGGCAGAGGCGGCGGTGGTCAGCGTGCCTGACGAGCTTAAGGGTGAGGTTCCGGTTGCGTTCGTCGTGCTTAAGGAGGGTGTTAAAATTTATAATGAACTTGAGGAGGAACTGAAGGATCAGGTAAGGAAG
Source organism: Thiovulum sp. ES (assembly GCA_000276965.1). Classification (NCBI taxonomy): domain Bacteria; kingdom Pseudomonadati; phylum Campylobacterota; class Epsilonproteobacteria; order Campylobacterales; family Sulfurimonadaceae; genus Thiovulum; species Thiovulum sp. ES. The sequence goes on from AKKQ01000159.1 coordinate 216, forward strand.
GTGATAGGTCCTATAGCCGTTCCGAAGGCCGTTTTGATCGTGGATAGGCTACCCAAAACCAGAAGCGGTAAGATAATGAGGAGGCTTTTAAGGGCGATATTTATGGGGCTGCCTCTGGGCGATGTAACCACCTTGGAGGACGAGGCGAGCGTTGAAGAGATAAGAAAAGCCTACGAGGAGATAAAGAAGCAAATTTAGTTCAACTTTAAAATACCCGGCCGATGAAAGTTTTCGTAGATAGCGCGGATGTCGAGGAGATAAAAAAGATCGTTAAGCTCGGATTTGTATCCGGCGTAACCACGAACCCTTCCCTAATTTCAAAAACCGGTAGGGATCCAAAGGAAGTTTATTTTGATCTTGCGCAGCTAGTTGAGCACGTTTCGGCGGAGGTAGTGTCCGAAGATCCGGAATCGATGGTTAGGGAAGGCTTGGATTATGCCTCTATTCACCCCAACATCGTGATCAAAGTCCCCATGACACCCGAGGGTTTGATGGCCCTAAAGGGTCTAAAGGAGAAGGGGGTAAGGGTCAACGTTACCCTTATCTTTTCTCCCGCGCAGGCCTTGCTGGCCGCAAAGGCCGGGGCGGATTTTGTCTCCCCG
>AKKQ01000160.1 GCA_000276965.1 Thiovulum sp. ES
CCGTCGGAGCAAAGGGGGTTGTGTCCGTGGCAAGCAACCTATTTCCGGATCTCGTGGTCGAAATGGTAAAGAATAGGGATTTTAAGCTGCACCTGAGGCTTTTACCCGATCTTCAAGGTTCTATTCGTTGAACCTAACCCGATACCCCTCAAGTGGGCTATGAGATATTTGGGCTTTAGCATGGGGCCTTACAGGTTACCTTTGACCGAACCATCGGAGGAAAACAAAAGGAAAATAGAGGAGGCCTTGAATGAGCTTAGAAGAGGTTAAAAAGAAAGAGTACGTTGAGGCCATAATTTTGGCGGTTTATATGGTAACTTGGGAGTTTATGGATTATAGGCTCTCCGGTTACGATCCCATGTCTTTGCCACCCGGGGCGTACAGGTTGGCCGAGTTCATAGACGAGATATATTCCGATAAGGTTTCGCACGCTGAAATCAAGCAGTTCATAAAGGACATCTTAGGGGGAATACTGTACCCGAGGTTTCTAAGGTTTTACAAGGAGAAATTTAAATGGTTGGACGAATCTATCTGATAAGGCACGCCAGGACGATTTGGAACGACGAGAAGAGAATACAGGGTTGGGCGGACGTTGAACCTTACGAGGATGCCAAAAGGGTATTTCTGGAAAAGGTTAGAAGCATAGAGGATAGGCCATCGGCGATATTTACATCGGACTTAAAGAGGGCGATGATTCCGCTCAGCTTATAAGGGAAATTTACCCTGAAACCCCTATTTTTGTTAGATTGGAGGCTGAGGGAGAGGAACATGGGGGAACGTTGAAGGC
>AKKQ01000161.1 GCA_000276965.1 Thiovulum sp. ES
CTGTGTGATTTTTTCCGATTTGGATTGTCATTTTTTGATCAGTATTCATGGTAGAATTTCAAAACCTCTTTTTAAATTATTTTTTGACGAAACAATTATATCAAAAGAGGTTCTTCATAAATTCTTATGTTTCAATCAATTCCAATTTGTCAAAAGCATTTTTCAATTCATCAAAAGATTTTATCCAGCCAACATTTATTGCAAAACCGAGAGTTTTTGACGAATTCTTTTCGACATGGAAACATAGATTCCTGTGTTGTTTTTCTCTTTTCGGTATGGCAAAGTATCAACAATTTTATTGAACTCTTTGAAATTATCTCCACCGACATCTCTCCAAAAAAGAATTTTCTGATTAATGAAAACATCAATCATTTCTAGTCTTAAAGTTGGAGAAAGGTAAATTGCCAAATCAAGCATAATTTGTAAGTTTGCCCATACACCACGATTTTCTGGTTTGCCACCTCTTTGAGATTTTATTACTGAAAATTGCTTGAGAAATTTGCTGTAAAGAACACGATTCTTATCATCTTTTTCCAAAACGGGAATTTCCCGTTTTGTGGTTTTGCCGTATTTATGTTCAACTTCAATGATAAATTCCCAAGTTTCTTGTCTTCTCAAATATTCATCTAAGCCTATCTCTTTGTAGCCTTTTTCTTTTCGATATTCATTTCCGATTTCAAGAACATCATTTAGTTTTCCCATTTGAGAAAGGTGTCCAATTTTAACTGTGTGATTTTTTCCGTATTTGGATTGTCATTTTTTGTTATCAGTATTC
>AKKQ01000162.1 GCA_000276965.1 Thiovulum sp. ES
ATCGGTAGCTATGAAATCTATTATCCCTTCCTTTAAGGCTTTAAGTAGGGCCTTTCTGTTCTCCTCATCCCTTATTGGCGGATTGCATACGAAGTTTGGATCGTACAAATCTATGTTTTCCGTCGAAAAGATCAGGTGATGGGGCGTAACCTCGCAAGTTACCTTAACCCCCATCTCCTTAAACTTTTTCACTATCTCGACCGAGCGGTGATAAGAAATGTGGGCGATGTGGAGCTGGCACCCGGTAATTTCCGCCATCCTACAATCCCTATATACCGCAAGCTCCTCGGCCAAGGGGAGGCGGAACTTCATCCCGTATTTCAGGGTGTTTAAATCGTAATTCGCAAATCCGGTTGAGAGGGAGGATTTTTCGGCGTGGGATATGATCCTACAGTTGAAGTGTGACGCGTAAGCGCACAAATTCAGCATGACCGCGTCATCCTCAACCCAAGAACCGTCGTCCGTAAATCCCTTGGCCCCCATCCTCGACAGGATCCCCATCTCCACCATCTCCTTACCTTTCCTTCCCTTCGTTAATGTCGCCGCGAAAAATACGTATATCGGGAGGTCCTTAGCCAACGATTGAACGTACTCCAATACTTCCGGGGAATCTATTGGGGGTTCCGTGTTGGGCATTGAGAGTATATGGGTGTAACCACCTTCTAATGCTGCCCTGCTTACGCTCTCTAAGTCCTCCTTATGTTCCTGCCCCGGAGTTCGCGCGTGCACGTGAAGGTCTACCAAACCGGGTATCGCCCAAAGCCCTTC
>AKKQ01000163.1 GCA_000276965.1 Thiovulum sp. ES
GATCTGACGACTTCTATCTGCAAGAAAAGGAACTTTTGCATTAACTTGCAACCTTCTCGTTTCCGACAAGGGTTTTAAAATTTCTCTAATAAAATATCGACTAGCAATATTGTAACTTGCCGATAAGTCAGCATGATATTTTTTGCCGTTTCCAAATTCTGCCAAATCTTTTTTATCATTTCTACTAATTTCACCAGAGCCATCAAAAGCATATTTTGAAGTTCCACAAGCAAGAACACGGCTTACTCTCATTCCGAATTGGTGGGCTTTTTCGATTGTCTTTTGCTGAATTGTGTTTTTTCTCCAAAATTGAAGTTTTCGACGAAGAGAACCTCGACCTTTTATTTTTCCCAAATGCTCAAAAATAATTTTTGTAGCACCAACTTCATTAGTAAATTTTATAACTTCATCGACTGTATTTTGAGAAATGTATTTTTGTAAATTATTAATCTTTCTCCAAAGATTTGGTTTTTCAGTCAATCCAGATTTTCGTTGAGCTTTAGCAAGTTTGCCTAATTGTCGTTTTAATCGGTCTTTCTCTTTTGGTTGATTTATAAATTTTCGACCAATGACAGTGCCGTTTTTATCGACTACTGAACAAACTGCTGAATTTGTTAAACCTAAATCCACACCAACTACAATTTCATCATTCTTGGAAAGTTTTACATCTCCAGTAAATGGAAAATGTAGAAAATATTTTTTACCTTTTCTTATAAGTGATGGGTTTTGCTCTTTCCAATTTTCTATATTTCGGTTGTTT
>AKKQ01000164.1 GCA_000276965.1 Thiovulum sp. ES
ATTTAAAGTAGCAACATCATAAAGATACGACAAATTTGTGATTAGTTTTGTTGAAATTTTTCCATCTGGTGAAATTTCTCTAATCATTTCATTGTAACTATCAACAACGAGTAAGTTGCCTTTCTCATCAAATGTCATTCCCCTTGGTTTATTTAATTGAGAATTGAAACCAACGCCATCTTGATAACCAGCAATTCCACTACCAACAAAATTTTGAACTTCTCCAGAAGGTGAAATTTTTACAATTCTGTGTTCATCTGGTAAAGAGACATAAATATTGTTATTTTCATCTATTTCTATATCGTAAGGATCTGTTTCAAAAGAAGTTAGATTTACACCAAATTTACTTTCAAAATCAAATTTAATTATATCTTTGCCTGAAGTATGATATAAAATATTATGATACCCACTCCCTCCTTTAGCCATTCCCTTAACACTATATGCAGAAGATGATGCGATTTCGCTTACAGAACCATCAGCAGGATTAAAGGCTTTAATTTTTTGAGTATCCGCATGAAAATATATTTTGTCATCAATTGCTTTTATCAATTCCCCTGGAGAAGAACCAAATGTATTATCACTGATAGAAACAAACTCTTCTGAGCTATTCATTTCTGATAAACCAATTTGATCAATTACATAAAGTTTGTTATTTAAAACAGCTAAACCTTTTGGAGTTCCTGCATGATCCAAATCTATATCTTTGTAATCATAATTTGCA
>AKKQ01000165.1 GCA_000276965.1 Thiovulum sp. ES
TATAAGTTTTGTATTTGCTATATCATTAGTTATCGTAACAAGATTTTTATCTTTGTCTAAGAACATTGCTGTTGGTGCTAAATGATCGGTCTCTCCTGTTAAAGTTACTTCTAGATCATCAACCAGTAATTTTAATGATTTATTAAGACCACTTGTTGTGTATGCAACAACCTTAGTGCCATCATTTGCAAAATCTATAAAACTTCTCTCAATAGCATATTCTTCAGTTATATCATCACTTATAAATTCTTGCTCCATTGGAGTTACTTTATAAATACCAGCATCGTTAAAGCCATAGATATATATATCTCCATTATGATATTTTATACCAGTTGGAGCATTAATATTTTCTGAAACTGTTGTAAATGTGTTCAAAGAACCATCTTCTATGTAATATATTTTATTATCACCATGGAAAATATAAAAAACACCTTCTTCTATATCAAAAGCTAATGGAGTGTTAGCTGATTGTGTGTCAGGAAACGATTCATGTTTTTGTTCTTTTAAAACATTGTCTTCAATTTCTTCATCTATATTTGATAGCCAACTTGGAATTGTTTTTTGAACAGAATCTGAAATCAAGACATTATCATCTTTGTTATCAAGAATAAATGCGAAAGGCAGAACAACCTCTTTGTTTTCTGTTACAGCAAAGTTATATCGAGCATTTTTTGTATCCTCAAAAATCTATATTTTTTACAGCACTA
>AKKQ01000166.1 GCA_000276965.1 Thiovulum sp. ES
GGGGAGGAAGAAGAGGAGGAGGAAGAGGAGTGAGCTTTCAGGATATAATTTTGAAGTTGCACGAGTATTGGAAAAGTCAAGGTTGTGTCATCCTTCAGCCCTACAACTCTGAAGTTGGAGCCGGAACCTTTAACCCTGCAACGTTCTTGAGGAGTTTGACCAACGAGGAATGGAAAGCGGCTTACGTGGAACCGACGAGGAGGCCAAAGGACGGAAGGTACGCCGAAAACCCTAACAGGCTCCAGCAATACCACCAGTATCAGGTGATCCTAAAGCCCCCTCCCGAAGACGTGATAGACCTTTACGTTAATCCCTAGAATACATAGGGATAAACTTATCGGAGCACGACCTTAGGTTGGTTGAGGACGATTGGAAAGTCCTACGTTGGGAGCTTGGGGTTTGGGTTGGGAGGTTTGGCTTGATGGGCTTGAAATAACCCAGTTTACCTATTTCCAGCAGGTTGGAGGGATCGACGTTGAGATCGTGAGCGCGGAAATAACTTACGGGCTTGAGAGGATAGCGATGTTCGTTCAGGGTGTAGATAACGTTTTCGACATAAAGTTCAGCGAAGATCTTACTTGGGGGGAAATATACAAACGCTTCGAGCGGGAGTTTTGCGTCTTTAACTTTGAGGAGGCCGATACGAAGTTTTACAGGGAGATGTTCGAGTTTTTTGAGAGAGAAGCGGAAAAATTGGCGG
>AKKQ01000167.1 GCA_000276965.1 Thiovulum sp. ES
TTACATGGCGATAAAGGAATCGACTGAAGAACTTTCAAATGCAAAAATCCAAATCTTGCAAAAACTTGGTATCGAACTTCTAGCAACTCCAATAGCAATATATGATACAGCAACACTTGACACAATTTTAAGAGATATGAATTCGATAAAAGATGTGATTGGGGTGAATGTCAAAAATTACAAAGGAGAAACTCTATCGAGTATTGGGTTTCAAAAAGAGAATCATAAAGTTTATAAATTAGAGACAGAGATTTTTATTAACGATTTATCTGTTGGAAGTTTTCAACTATTTATTGATAAAACTGTTACAGACGAGATTTTAAGTGGTAGCACAAATATCTCCATTTTTATAATTTTACTTGAGATTATTTTTGCATCTCTTATTTCGTGGTTTATTGGAACAAAAATTATAGATAGTTATAAGAATTTGCAGGAAGAGAGAGACCTATTTATAAAAAGGTCCAAGTGTAGTTTTCAAGTGGCGAAAAGGTTTTCTTGGAAATCAGTGTGCATATGTTTCAAAAAACATCAAAGAGATTTTAAATATTTCACACACAAAATTTCTTGACGAATCGATTCGTTTTTCCGAGCTTATTCATGAAGATGATTTTGATAGAGTTTTTCTTGAAACAGAGGAGGGTTTTGACAAAAATGTCAAAAATTTTGCACATACACCTTTCCGAATGAAGACAAAAGACGG
>AKKQ01000168.1 GCA_000276965.1 Thiovulum sp. ES
AATTTAAGTTTATTGTCGGAGATTTCCGACAAACTCTAAATTTTATTTTTCTCAACAAGGAACTTTTTCAATCCCATTTTGCTTTTTTTTATCACAAAAATAGTCAATTTTAGAAAGATAAAACAGAATCTCATTTCTTGAAAGCCCGAGTCTTTTTTTCTCTTTTTCCATTATATAATGCGGAATGAAAGTTTTTGTTTTCAGAAATTTATTCTCAATTTTTTTGAAAGTTTTCAAATTTTTTTTGTAGCAAAGTTTTGCAAAAACAAAAGGTTTTCCAAATTTCTCATTCCACTTTTCAGCTAAATCAATTCCGTTTCTGTTTTGAAAATAGTGAATAAGTGCTTTATCGCCAATGAGAACTTTTCCATCTACTCTTAAAATTTTTGAAAGCATATTTGAAGTTTGGGATTCAGAGTCTTCGATATTTTCACCAGAAAGCACAAGAACAGAAAGTACATCTTTTCGTGCAATAATTCCGAGATTTCCGCAATTTTCATTTTCTGAAAGAATACTTGAGATAAAAGCACCATCAACTTTTCCGTCTTTAAAAAGCGAATTTACTTTTCGCGGAACTCCCGACCTCATCGCTAAATGAAATTGAGAATTGCGAATATGCTTTTGCAAAAAACAGGTG
>AKKQ01000169.1 GCA_000276965.1 Thiovulum sp. ES
AGAAGAGATAAGCTCTTTCCTGTTTTTACAGAAAGAGATGTTTCAAAAAGTCTCTGATGGGGTTGCAAAAATCAAAATCTTCTACAAAAAAGAGTGGAGATGGATAGAAATAAATTATAAAACTGATAGTTTGCACAACCGAAATATAGAAAATTGGAAAGAGCAAAACCCATCACTTATAAGAAAAGGTAAAAAGTGTTTTCTACATTTTCCATTTATTGGAGATGTGAAACTTTCCAAAAATGATGAAATTGTAATTGGTGTGGATTTGGGTTTAACAAATTCAGCAGTTTGTTCCGCAGTCGATAAAAACGGCACTGTCATTGGTCGAAAATTTATAAATCAACCAAAAGAGAAAGACCGATTAAAACGACAATTAGGCAAACTTGCTAAAGCTCAACGAAAATCTGGATTGACTGAAAAGCCAAATATTTGGAGAAAGATTAATAATATACAAAAATACATTTCTCAAAATACAGTCGATGAAATTATAAATTTTGCTAATGAAGTTGGAGCTACAAAAATAATTTTTGAGCATTTAGGAAAAATCAAAGGTCGGGGTCGATTAAAACAGAAACTTCAATTTTGGAGAAAAAACCTAATTCAACAAAGAACAATCGAAAAAGCCT
>AKKQ01000170.1 GCA_000276965.1 Thiovulum sp. ES
TTAGTTTCTCAATTTTTATCTCTCTTTTTTTCAGCTTTTAGTTCTTTTATTAGATCTTCAGTTTTTCTTTTTGTTCTTCTTTTGCCATAAATTCTTGCCGTATATGATCTTATTATCGAAATAAAATCTTGGATAATGTCCTTTTCATCAGTATCGACACTATTAATAACCTCTATCTCTTTACCAAGTTTATTTAAAAGTGTTTCTAAATATTTAAAGCCAACCCGTGTCAATCTATCTTTATGCTCAACCAATAGAATAGTGAAATCTTGCTCATCAAGTATTTTTTGTAGTTTTACTCGGTTATCATTAAAACCTGAACCTATTTCTGTATAAACTTTATGAACTTGATAACCTTTTGCATTTGCATAATTGATTAATCTATCTTTTTGAGTCTCTAAACTGTTTTTTCTATTTGGTGTTGAAACTCGGCAATAAATTATAACTTTTTGACTCTTTTTCTCTTCTCGAATGTTCATAAACTTATTGTAAGTCTCTTTGGTAACATAATTTAACTTATTAACTTTTACAAAATCTATTTTTCCCTCTTTTTGCCAAGTGTATAAAGTATTTCTGTGAATTCCCAAGTCTCTTGCTAATATGGATATTTTTATCATAAAAAATATT
>AKKQ01000171.1 GCA_000276965.1 Thiovulum sp. ES
AATCGAAAAATCTCTATGTTTAAAAGATATGATTAAATCATAAGAATCAACAAGTTCATAGTCAAAGCTTTTTCCAGTTGTATAAACTTTTCCAGTTTTTCCATCAATTCTAAACATATCGTCAAGAAATTTTAAGGAAGTTCTAATCGAATATCTATATTCACTTTCATCAATATTTGGATTGGAAAGATTTATGTCAAAAATTTCAACAATGCTATTATCATTTTCAGGGAAATAGACTGTTTTATCTTCTCCTTGAAGTGTTAATTCTGTATCTTCAAGAACACTAATTGTTGCATTGAAATCTTTTTTAGTAGAACTACTATCTTCAAAAGCAATATTCATTTCATGATTGCCAATATCACTTGATGTTGGAGTTCCACTCAAAGTTATTGTTTTTTGTGAGCTAACTTTATAAATACTAAAATTAATCATATCAGAGGATCGTTTTAATAAATACAAATCATTTTCATTGCTTATAATATTATATGTCAGCTTTGCAATAGAACTACTGAAAATTTCACTGTGATAAGGTTCTGTATAATTTATAAATGTTGAAAAAGATGCTTCAGAGTTAATTTTATAAATAACCATGTCATTTGTTTTCATATTATAATAGATGTTT
>AKKQ01000172.1 GCA_000276965.1 Thiovulum sp. ES
GGGCTTTTTCGATTGTTCTTTGTTGAATTAGGTTTTTTCTCCAAAATTGAAGTTTCTGTTTTAATCTACCTCGACCTTTGATTTTTCCCAAATGCTCAAAAATTATTTTTGTAGCTCCAACTTCATTAGCAAAATTTATAATTTCATCGACTGTTTTTTGAGAAATATATTTTTGTAGATTATTAGTCTTTCTCCAAAGATTTGGTTTTTCCGTTAGTCCAGATTTTCGTTGAGCTTTAGCAAGTTTGCCTAATTGTCGTTTTAATCGGTCTTTCTCTTTTGGTTGATTTATAAATTTTCGACCAATGACAGTGCCGTTTTTATCGACTGCTGAACAAACTGCTGAATTTGTCAAGCCCAAATCCACACCAACTACAATTTCATCATTTTTGGAAAGTTTCACATCTCCAGTAAATGGAAAATGTAGAAAATATTTTTTACCTTTTCTTATAAGTGATGGGTTTTGCTCTTTCCAATTTTCTATATTTCGGTTGTGCAAACTAATCAGTTTATAATTTATTTCTATCCATCTCCACTCTTTTTGTAGAAGATTTGTATTTTTGTCAACCCCACTCGGAAACTTTTTAGTTAAACAATCTCTTTTCTTGT
>AKKQ01000173.1 GCA_000276965.1 Thiovulum sp. ES
TACCTATTTGCAATATTTATATTTTGTTTTTAATTGATGACAGATTTAAAAGACGAATTAAGCGACCATTGTTTATAGAAAACTCTAAATTATCGTTTCTAAGTTTTCCCAAAAGTTCTAAATCTTCCAAAACTAAATGAGAATATCCCCTGTTTTTCGCACTTTTAACGAGTTCCACAACTTTTTCAATTACCATATTTTGGATTCTGGTTTGCCATTTTTGATAAGTTTTATTCTGCTTTTTACCTAATTTCTTAGTTTTTCCATTTACAGCTTTTTCTCTTTTATCAATTTTTTTCAGAAATTTTACATAATCATTTAGCATATTTCTATCGTAATCAATCAGAATATTTTTGTCAGAAGTTGCAAACAAGTTATTTTTAATATTTATATCAACTCCCAAAATTTCATCTTCTGAAATTGTTGCAATTGGGATTTTCTTCTCTGTTTCAATAGTCAGATTTACTCTTTGAAATCGATTTTCATCAAACTGAATTGTATAAACTTTGCTGTAATTCTTAAAATTTAGATGATAATTTTGGTCAATTTTTGTTGGAATATCGATCTGATATTTTTTAGAAATTCCATTTTTTGTAGTTTTCTCATC
>AKKQ01000174.1 GCA_000276965.1 Thiovulum sp. ES
GTACAAAACCCACCTTAAATCCCATCCAGATCGCCTTCACCAAAAGCTCGGATTCCGCATCGTATTTTTTCCTCTTGAGTTTTACCCTCCTTAAAACTTCAGCCTTTATTAGCCTGTAACCGCTCTGAGAATCCTCAACCCTCTTTCCTGTCATAACCGAGATAAAGGAGCTGGTTATCCTGTTGGAAAGCCTCCTGTGTATTTCCATTTTGTTTATTTCCTTCCTCCTGCTTCCTATTACGATGTCGAACGTATCTGAAAGCTTTAAAAAATCCGGTATGAAGCTTGGGTCGTGTTGCCCGTCCCCATCGAGGGTTATAAAGATCTCGTAATTCCTTTTCAATCCCCAGTTAAAACCCTCCCTGAGCGCGTAGCCCTTCCCAAAGTTCCTTTCCAAGTTCAAACAGTGCACACCCAATTCTTTACGAAACCTCGCTCACTTCTTCCCCGGATCCGTCCGTTCACGACCAAAACCTCAAGACCCAAACTCATACATTTCTCAAGCACATCGACCAGTTCAGGCAAGCACCCGTAGCAGGGAACTNTCGTTAGGACCTTTCCTTTGTTATCTCCTCCCAGGTCGTTATTGTATGGTAGAATACC
>AKKQ01000175.1 GCA_000276965.1 Thiovulum sp. ES
GGGGAAACTTGGAAAGGGTCGAGGAGGCACGAGTACAAGGGAAACAGGGATGTTGCAAAGCTCGTCCTGTTCGGTAAGGAAGAGGGCTTAAAGTTCGAAGTTAGGGTGTTCGTGATAGAACCTGGAGGGGCAACTTCCCTCGAAAAACATTTCCATCAGCACGCGGTTTTGGTCGTGGAAGGTAAGGGATCCGCCTTGGTTGGCAAGGATCTTTACGACATAAAACCCTTTGACGGCATCTTTGTCCCGCCCATGACGCCCCACCAGTTCATAGCAAACAAGGGAGAAAGGTTAAAGATTTTATGTATCGTCGATGTTGATAGGGACAGACCCCAAAGGCTAAGCGAGGAGGAAATAAACGATCTTATAAAGGACGAAAGAATAAAGAGAGCAATAAAAATTCAATAGTTTAGGATGGCTTTTAAGACTTCATCTACGGTAACGCTCTCAAGGCAAAGCCTGTCTCCCCTCCAGCACCTTCCTCCCCCGTTCGTCGAACACGGCCTACACTTTAGATCCTTCTCCACAACCTTTATACCTTCGTAAACGAAACCCAAACCGCGAGAGGTAGGCCCCATTATCATGAAGGAA
>AKKQ01000176.1 GCA_000276965.1 Thiovulum sp. ES
GGACCTCGACGTCCCGGATGTTGACCAAACACGAGATAGAACCGAAGGGGTAGGGGGATAGTGGATCATTTCCACCTTCACGGAGAGGTTGATATAGAGATAGGCACGCTCTCGAAGGCCTTCGGTGTTGTGGGTGGATACGCCGCATCATCTGGCGCGATCGTGGATTACCTAAGGCAAAAATCGAGACCTTTCCTCTTTTCCTCAGCCATGACAGTTGCGGACACCGCAGCTTGCATAGAGGCCGTTAAAATATTACAGGAGAGCGAGGATAGGGTAAAGAGGCTTTGGGAAAACGCAAACTACTTTAAGGCAAAAATGAAAGAGGCGGGCTTTAACACCTGGAAATCCCAAACCCCAATAACCCCTATAGTCATAGGTGACGAGAAGAAGACCCAAGAGTTCTCTAGGAGGTTGTTCGAGGAGGGAATCTTCGTTCAGGCCATAGTTTATCCTACGGTTCCGAAAAGAACGGCAAGACTTAGGGTAATGATATCCGCTATACACACCAAGGATGACCTGGACTTTGCCGTCGAAAAGTTCATAAATGTGGGTAAGGAACTTAAAATAATATGAAGCTCGAGTTCGAT
>AKKQ01000177.1 GCA_000276965.1 Thiovulum sp. ES
ATCCCTATCTTCTTTCCGTTCCTTGCGCTGCCGTATATGTATCCAACGTGTAGCAAAGCTTTTGTTGGAATACAACCCACGTTAAGGCATACGCCCCCCACCTTCCATTTCTCCACCAAAGCCACCTTTAGACCGAGCTGAGAAGCCCTGATGGCCGCAACGTATCCCCCTGGGCCTCCCCCTATTATCACCACGTCGTACTTCATAGCGTATATTCTAAGGTTTTTCTGAAAAGGTTTTCGAAGAGTACGCAGAAGGGTTCGACAAGGTTCTGATTGCGGTTGGAAGGTTACCGAATTCGGAAAAGTTTGCAAAGCTAAACTTGAAATTGGACGAGAAGGATTTCATAAGGACGAACGACAAAATGGAGACGAACGTGAAGGGAATATACGCCATAGGGGACGTTGCCGGCCCTCCACTTTTGGCGCACAAGGCTTCAAAGGAGGGTATAGTTGCGGTAGAAAATATAGCAGGTTTGGGTTCGAGGGCGGATTGGAGGGCCATGCCAAACGTAATATACACCCATCCGGAGTTCGCAAGCGTTGGATTGACGGAGGAGAAGGCCAAGGATTT
>AKKQ01000178.1 GCA_000276965.1 Thiovulum sp. ES
GATGCTTCGAGTTCCCCCCGTAAGATCCTCCTTCCGTTTTCGAGGAGTTTTTCCTTGTCGTATATCAAATCCTCCCTTCTGTATCCGGGTCTTTTTCTCTCCTTAACCATGACTATCGCGTCCGTTGGGCAAACCTGGACGCAAAGCTCGCACTGCATGCACGCCTGATAGTCTATATAAAACTCCTTGGCAAAGGTTTTCTTTTTTGTAGTTCCATCGGGCAAAGTTACATTTTCCGTTCCCCTAACTACGGTTATTATTTGAGAGGGACAAATGTTCTGACAAAGCTGACAAGCGATACAGTTCTCTTCGCCCGTCTCGGGGTTAAATGTAAGGGCGAAACCCCCAAGCCTCCACCTCTCCAGAATTTCCCTCTTTTTGTCCGGATACATTACCGTAAAGGGCCTTTTGAAAATATGCTTGAAATTTACCGCAGCGCTCTTAAGGAGGCTCATACGCTTCATTCTAAGGTTGAACTATCTCGTTTTTTTCGTCTAAAATTACCACCTTTGGTTTTACCGATTTTGCTTCCTCCGGATTGTACCAACCGAA
>AKKQ01000179.1 GCA_000276965.1 Thiovulum sp. ES
CTGAGTCAAGTCCTGATTCCGAAGCCCGTCCCAAAACTTGCCCCGTGCTTGATACGGGGAGGGACGGTAAAAAACTTTAAATCACAAAATTTAACAAAAAACAACCCCGTGCTTGATACGGGGCTATAAGTCACGGACACAAACAGCAACGCCATCGTCCGTCTGACCGTTCCAACCGTCGCTTCCATCGCTGAAATTGACAATCCAAGACCTGGAATCATTACTTTTACTTATGCTCCAATACCAAGAGTTTTTGCTTTTAAGATTTCGGAAACTATTTTTGTTGTTTTGTGCGATTTTTAGTTCATCTTTGTTTGGAAGTCTCCAATCTGAGAAACCAAGAAGTCGAAGTTTTTCACAATATTCACAAGCACTTTTCCAATTCATCGGTTCTGGCAAATCAAAATCTTGAAACATAAGATTTCCAACTGTGATTGTTTTTGAAAAAATTTCATTTTGTGAAATAGAATTTTTCGGTTCTGTTTTCTGTTTTGAAACTTGACTTTTGAGCTTTTTAATTTCTGCTTTCAAACTTTGAATTTCATC
>AKKQ01000180.1 GCA_000276965.1 Thiovulum sp. ES
TTTTGATAGCAAGTAAAATAGAGGTATTTAAAGTCGATTTATAAAAACTTGCTTTTTGTAAAAATTAGAGATTGATAAATAGGAGAAAAAATGTTTGATGATATTTATGAAGATTTAGCACTTGACGAAATTGAACCAAGTTTTCAGTTATATTTTGCCGATGAGGTCATTTCCAAAAATGCTCTCGGTAAAACTCCACTGGAACTCAAAACCGACTTTTTTAAATCAAATAATGGAAATTGGCGAGATGAAAATTTTTCCAAATTTGAGACAGAATTTTTTCAAAGTCCGACTCTTTTCCGAAGATTTTACAGCTTTTAGATTTCCGACACTTTTTGACAAAATCTTTATTTGCAAAACCGATAAAAACAATCATGGAACTTACCGTTTTCTAGTTTTAGAAATTGGCTATTTCGATGTTGGCGAACCTTTTCACACCGAAGATTTTTTTATTCAAGTTGGCTGTTTACATTTTGTAAATGATTTTGGAAACAACGAATATTTTTACAAAAATGTTTGGGAGAAGTGGGGAAAAGTTGA
>AKKQ01000181.1 GCA_000276965.1 Thiovulum sp. ES
CAAATATTTCAGTCGTGGTTGTTACGGATAGAGAGAAAATCTTAAATGTTTTAACTCAAGATAAGTTGGTGTCAGATGAAACTTTTCAATCAGATAAAGGTCATATTGAAATCATTCTTTGGTGCTGTGAGAGGTTTTTAACGGTTTTTGAGGAGGACGGTGAGCTTGAGTTTTACATCTCTCCTTTAAGAAATCAACGAAGAAAAAGTTCTGGTAATTATATTGAACCTGTTTTTCCTTACCACATTCAGAAACATGAGGATTTTCTTAAAGAGCTAGAAGATAAAAGAAAATCTGAGGAACTGAGGGAAAAAAATCAGAAGAATTATGACACTGCTATGACAAAAGTGGTTGCTGACATGTCTAAAAATAAAAATCCTATTAGGATTGGAGAGGATGTTTATTATCTTGAGGACATGTTGAGAGTGCATATTGAAACTTTAGAAAAAAATTCAGGTTTTTTCAATAAGGTTACCGTTACAACAAATCAATTAATTGCTGACATTGAGGGATATATTCTTTATTT
>AKKQ01000182.1 GCA_000276965.1 Thiovulum sp. ES
AAGTATGTTTTAAAACTTGAAGTTTTTTGATGAAATTGATTCTTGAAAAATCCATTTTCTCCTCAGAGATGAAAAGCAGATACCAATTATTCTCATTAAAAAGAATTTTGATTGGTTTCGCATTTTCAACAAAAAAATCTTTTCCTCTAAAATAGTGTTCAAACGAAATCAGATTTCTGCTTTTAATTGCATTTTTGATCTTTTTGAAAAACTCTTGATTCTCAATCTCTTCAAAATCAGCATTCTTAAAATAGAAAACCTCATCTCCACTTTTTAGAATTGAGTCAAATTGCTGTTTGCTTTCTCTGTTCAAATGCTTAAAAGCTTCAGGATCACATATGAATATAATAAGATTTTATAGCTGACAAGTCTTTGAGTTAGTTCATATTCCCTTATAGGGATTGCAAAACTGGTATTAAAGTCATCGATAGTACTAGAACTTGTATCCCGTTCATATTCCCTTATAGGGATTTAAAAATAATAGATAGAATTTGTTTGGAA
>AKKQ01000183.1 GCA_000276965.1 Thiovulum sp. ES
AAAAGGGCCTCTTATATCCCGCTTACGATATGGTGATAAAGATGTCCCACACCTTCAACGTTTTGGACGCAAGGAGGGCAATATCTCCTCAAGAGAGGCAAAACTTCATACTAAGGGTAAGGAGAATGGCAAATTTATGCGCAAGGTTGGTTACGCAGGGGCAGAAAATTTAGTTTATTATGTGTATGGCCCTTTTATGTACGTTTCCGGCAGCTTCCATTAAACCTCGGACATGGTAGGATGTGGATGAACGACCATATCCAGATCCTCCGCGGTCGCCATGAGTTCTATTGCCAAGGCGGCCTCGCCTATTAGAGATGAAGCTTCAGGGGCTATTATATGGACCCCTAAGATCTCGTCCGAACCCACCATCTTATAAAATTGGGCAAACTCCAAACCCACAGCACCCGCCCCAACGACGAGGAGCCTCCTTGGAATTTCCGGAAAGGATACCGCATGATCGCTGTTCCAAATGA
>AKKQ01000184.1 GCA_000276965.1 Thiovulum sp. ES
TAATAAAAATTATATTTCAGAGATAATTTATAGAGATATTGGAAAATATAAAGATTTCTCGAAAAACGATTTGATAAAAGATTTAGCTTCAAAAATTCAAAATAGATATTTAACTCAAAAAGATATAGAGTATGCAATTGTCGAGGTTTGGACAACTTATCGAAATAAAATTGAGTTAATAAACAAAAATATAATTTTTAAAATTCAAGACAAAATTATTAGAAAATATTATAAAATAGACAGTGGAGAGAACAGAAAAGGTGATTTAAGAATTTTTGAAATAAAGTTCAAATCTACTAAATTTACAAAAGTGATGAGTTTTTTAAGTCGTTATGGATATTCTGGAATTCAGAAGAATATAGAGGAGAATTTACCGAAATATGACTCTAAAAAATCTATCTTTTATAGAGATATTTTATATTTTTTAGATAAATTCAGTGAAAAAAGAATTGTTAAAATTAAGCTTT
>AKKQ01000185.1 GCA_000276965.1 Thiovulum sp. ES
ATACTCCCCATAGCTAAAGCTAGGGGCTTTACGGCTTGGTTTTAGGGTAAAAAAGAAAAGCGAAAAAGCCTATGTCTGGACTGCAATTGCCCTAGACAGCAATAATAACAAGCACTATTTTTATCATTTATCAAAGAAGAAAAACAACGAAGCACTACTAAACTTTAAAGAGCAGTTGCCTGAAATAGAAACAGTATTTTGTGATGGAAATATGAGTTATTCTTCTGTTTTTGGAGAAAAAGCAACAATGAAGAAATCAGTCTTTACGAATTTGGTTGAAAGTCTAAATAGCAGTTTGAGAAGCAAGATTTCGTATCTTGCAAGAAAGAGTGATAAGCATGCAAAAAGCTTTGAATGGCTTGATTATAATTTGGCAAATTATTTCTATAATAAAAATCTATTTTAAGGTATGTTTAGTCAGTCCAAAAAAAAGTACAAGAGCAGAGCGATGATA
>AKKQ01000186.1 GCA_000276965.1 Thiovulum sp. ES
TCCAAAATTAGATGTTTTAGCAACTTGTAGCGAAAACCCTCGCCATTTATGGCGGAGATGAAAGCGGATTTATGCTATAATTTAAACTCATAATTACTAATATATATTTATATTAATAACTAAAGCGAAAACCAAACTTATAGTTTTAAATATATTAATTATTGATGCGGTAGGAAGTACCGTCAAAGCCTTTTTATATTCAAACAATGGTTTGGAGTTTCTAGGAAGCCTCACCCTTTAGGGTGGGGTGCTTCACGATTTAAAAATTATTCTGTTCAACATGAAACATTTGCATTGACTAGATTAATTTATTTTATTATGACTGGTCGGACAAAAATAGAGAAGTTCTACAATCAAAGTTTTAGAAGTTTTATAGAAAAAGGGATTGACGATAATTTAGAAAATCGATATAAAAACATCGATGAAATATCAAAAGATTTTAAT
>AKKQ01000187.1 GCA_000276965.1 Thiovulum sp. ES
CACCATCAGATAGGCGTTTGAACTGTCCGTGATCTTGAACCTACCGTCCGAAAGGATGAAGGATAGACCGTAACTTAAGGCTACATCTTGAATCAACGGATAACCCGTCTTGTTTTCCGGCACCTGAAAATAAAGCTCATTGTAATTCTTGGGTAGCCCTACGCCGAAACTGTATACGCAATTAATAGCCCATAGAGCGCAAAAGGGCGATAAACTCCTTAGTATCCCTAAGGGCCGTCTCAAAATCCACATCGTACTCCGCAGTTAGGTCGCTAGCTATTTGTTCCACCGTTCTGCCCTCTTTGTGCCCTTTGTATATCCTCCAGCCCGTCCCGTTCATCGCAAGGCTTCCGGCGTTCAAACCCTGGGGCCTTATGCTTCCCAGAAACCCCAAGCTCAAAAGTCCTAATGTCATAACCTTTAGAAATTCCCTCCTAT
>AKKQ01000188.1 GCA_000276965.1 Thiovulum sp. ES
GCAAACTATCAGTTTTATAATTTATTTCTATCCATCTCCACTCTTTTTTGTAGAAGATTTTGATTTTTGCAACCCCATCAGAGACTTTTTGAAACATCTCTTTTCTGTAAAAAACAGGAAAAGAGCTTATCTCTTCTGGTAAATTCGGAGGTTTTTCGTAGAACTTTTTGCCTTTTGAAAGTTTTGCTTCTCTCTTCTTTTCCCAATTTTTAATTCTTGAAAAATGAGATGAAACATTTCCAATAGCTTCTGAAATCGTGGCTCTTCTTAAATATGACGGAAACTTATAAAATTGAAAATCAAAATCATATTTTGGATACGGATTTTGTTTGGTTTCATGAGTCATTTTTTCTACAAAATTTACTCTCTCTTTTGATGATAAATTTTCTAAATTTTTCCACTCTTTAGAAATGACATC
>AKKQ01000189.1 GCA_000276965.1 Thiovulum sp. ES
CCATCGCGGGTATTATAAAGCTGAAAGTGATCTCTGTGAGCAACCTTAGAATAAAGCCCTATGATTTCCGAACCTTATAAGGGGAAAATAGTGTCGAGCTTGGAATTTTTGGATTATTCCAAAAGGTTAAACCTGGCGGAGGATTACGGCTGGAACGTGCATAAGATACCTCCTTCGTACGTTTTGGTAGATTTTTACGATCACACGCATAACGCCCTTTCAGATTTTCAGTTTGGTGGGTTGTTTTTGGGGGGACGAGGCTTACGCGGGAAGCGAGAACTTCTTAAACATAGAGAGGAAAGTTAAGGAGATTTTTGGGAAAAGTTGGGTGGTTCCAGCACACAACCTCAGGGGAGCCGAGCACCTTCTGTTTAAGGCCATCCTTGAGGGAGAAAG
>AKKQ01000190.1 GCA_000276965.1 Thiovulum sp. ES
TTTTGGGAGTTGATATAAATATTAAAAATAACTTGTTTGCAACCTCTGATAAAAACATAACAATAGATTATGATAGAAATATGCTAAATGATTATGTAAAATTTCTGAAAAAAATTGATAAAAGAGAAAAAGCTGTAAATGGAAAAACTAAGAAATTAGGTAAAAAGCAGAATAAAATTTATCAAAAATGGCAAACCAGAATTCAAAATATGGTAATTGAAAAAGTTGTGGAACTCGTTAAAAGTGCGAAAAACATGGGATATTCTCATTTAGTTTTGGAAGATTTAGAACTTTTGGGAAAACTTAGAAGCGATAATTTAGAGTTTTCTATAAACAATGGTCGCTTAATTCGTCTTTTAAATTTGTCCTCAATAAAAAATAGAATTAGAAATA
>AKKQ01000191.1 GCA_000276965.1 Thiovulum sp. ES
GTTCCTCAGGGGTTTTGGCATGTAAAGGTCCGCGCCTTCCAGCAGCAGATCCCTCACCCTTTTGAATAGGGAAAAAAGCATCGCTTGAAATCCCAAATTCGTCTTGTGATAGTAAACCGACCAGTACATCAAATACCTTGCTATTATGTATCCCTCCGCCGCAAATATTCCCTTCGTGCTTAAGACGAATTCCCTACCCCTCGGCGTTCCGTAAAGTTTCGAAGACTGTATTATCCTTTCTATATCTATCAATCCGTAATCCACACCGCAATAATAGGCGTCCCTCCTGAGATAATCCAGCCTATCGACGTCCATCTGCCCCTCTATTAATTGGTAGGCGAATGGTTCGCACCTTTTGTCGAAAATTTTCAAATTTCCCCGCCAAACTCT
>AKKQ01000192.1 GCA_000276965.1 Thiovulum sp. ES
GTACTTTTCCATGCATCTTGTGGGGGTTGGGTTTGCGAACCAAAGTACGTATGGAAAAGTGGAAAGGATCTACCGTACTTTTGGACGGGAGAGGATACAGATTGTTTTTTGGACGATAACGCCGCCTGGAAGGTTTTCGTACCAATAAAGGTTTGTCCCATCGTCAAGAGGATCCCCGGAACGCTAAGGGCTTATATGATGATAGTCGAAAAGGATACCTTATACGCGAACGATTTTAGAAGAAAGTTTAATCTGCCAAGTGCCGTGTTTGCGTACTGGTGCTCTCCGAGCGGGGTTATATTTATCGGGACGGGAAAGGGACACGGAGCAGGATTATGCCAAAAGGGAGCAACCCTGAAGGCACACAGGGGATAGG
>AKKQ01000193.1 GCA_000276965.1 Thiovulum sp. ES
TGTAACCCTCCTTCCGCAAAATTTCCATGGCTTTTTTTTACAAAAACTTCGCTTTTTGCATCCTTCCATTTTGGATCGTTGTCCGGAAAGTTTGTCCCTATATCCCCGTATCCCAGGCCCGAAAGTACGGCATCAACTATGGCGTGTAAGACCACGTCACCGTCCGAATGTCCAACTGCCCCAAAATCTTCGGTTATCAAGATCCCACCCAAAAATAGCTTCCTTCCACCCTCAAGCCTATGTATATCGTACCCCAAAAAAGCTCCAAACTTTCCATCCTTAACCTCTTGAAAATTTCCAAATCTTCGGGATATGTTACCTTAAAGTTTCCCATCTTTCTCCCTCAACGAAAACGGG
>AKKQ01000194.1 GCA_000276965.1 Thiovulum sp. ES
GCAATTCCAGAAGCTAAAGACCACTCTGAAGAGATTGCAAAACTTGATGAAAAAGTTTCAGCAATTAAAATTCCTCAACCAATTGATTACTCACCAAAACTTTTTGAACTAAAAGATTCTATTTACGACAACTACACAGCTCAAAGAGAATTTTTCAAAAAACTAGCTCAACTTGACGAAAAAGTTTCAGCGATTAAAATTCCTGAAATCACAATTCCAGAAGCTAAAGATTATTCTGAAGAGATTGCAAAAATCGATGAAAAAGTTTCGGCAATTAGAATTCCTGAAGTCGAAATTCCTGAAGTCAAAGATTATTCAAGTGAAATTTCTGAATTAAAGAGCAAATTTCTTGCG
>AKKQ01000195.1 GCA_000276965.1 Thiovulum sp. ES
TTGCTAATAGATATGGAGTAAATATCTCATTTATTCACCCAGAATATACAAGCCAAACTTGTAATAAATGTGGCTGTATCAGTCGGAAAAACAGAAAAACACAAGAAGATTTTTCCTGTATTGAGTGTGGATTTTCAGAAAATGCCGATTTAAATTCAGCTATAAATATAAAAAATAGAGTTCTTTTAGATGTTCTAAGAGATAAATTTTTACAAACTAATAACTTTTCAGAATTTAGAAATAAAAATCTCAAAAAAGAGATAATTAAATCTACTCTTGAAAATTATTACAGGGTTTCTTGACCATATTTTATGGTTTTAACCTGCAAAATGTTTAATTTGTGC
>AKKQ01000196.1 GCA_000276965.1 Thiovulum sp. ES
TTGGAGCACGGGGAACAGGTTGAGGGAACTTCAGGATCCCAAGAGAACATGATGGGCCTTTTGATCTTTTCTTTTAGCGATGTTGTAGTTAGCAGGGATACGGTTGTGGGGTATAACCCCTCCCTTTGGTTCTATTCCTCGTGTTTGGCAACATCCGGGATCGAGGTCCTCGCGTTACACCTATCCTCGAACCTCGGAGGTCCCTTACCCTTGCTTATCTCGATGGTCTCCGGGGCCGGAGGATGCGTAACCTCTAGCTATTCCGCCTATGTTTTAACCCCTACAAAGGAACACAAACCTAAGGCCTTCGATAGCGCGCTTAAGGGGA
>AKKQ01000197.1 GCA_000276965.1 Thiovulum sp. ES
TTTGGAGGACGAAAAAGGTCCTTCTGATTAAACAATGAGGAGATTGAACGAGGAGGAATTTAAGAAGTGGCTTATAAAGAGGTTGAGTTGGTTGAAAGGGAGGCCCGATCTATTGAACAGGCTAAAGGATGAACTTGGAAGTTTAAGTCTTACGGATGCATACAACGAGATATTAAAGCTTAAACTTTACTCGGACAAGCCCGCAAGCGAGGCTTTAAACTTGATTTGGAACATTCCAAACGAAAGGGTATATTACCTGAGCGATAAGGTTTTTCCGGAGATATAGAAGGAGCGTACCAAATCCTTGATTCCCTCAGGGAGCAAGGAG
>AKKQ01000198.1 GCA_000276965.1 Thiovulum sp. ES
AAAACTACAAAAAAAAGGGTTTTTAATGGAAATACAAAACAATTTCAAAAAAGTTTTTCTCGGTTTTGCAATTCTCGGAACAAGCTTTTCTCAACTTGGTGCTTATTGTTCTATGCCAGATTGCATGTTTAGTTTAGATAAATCAGAAACATGTAAATTAGAGAAGAAAATATATGAGGTATGTGAAGAGGCTGATAAAGTTAGTTCTTTAGAATCAAAAATTCGTTCTTTAGAATTTGATTTAATGATCTCTAAATAAAAACCAATGTCAGCTAAAATAGTTTTGTTTTAAACCAATAGGTG
>AKKQ01000199.1 GCA_000276965.1 Thiovulum sp. ES
CTCTCAAAAATTCGGCTACGAGGTGATATACATCGTTTCACACCAGTTGGCAATAGAGGTGGCAAGGAGGATAATTTTAAATGAGCCTATAGACGAGGGAGTGTGGGAAAACCTGATAGGTTCAGGCGATCACCTCCTTCTAAACCTCGAGGTGAAGAACCTCAGGAACGGGGCCTCGTAGACGAACTCCAACCCCCTAATCTTTTCCCTCCTGTTCCAAACTCCTGATATAGCTTCCACCACCTGATCCATGTGGTCCGTTG
>AKKQ01000200.1 GCA_000276965.1 Thiovulum sp. ES
GGTCTGACGACTTCTATCTGCAAGAAAAGGAACTTTTGCCTCAACTTGTAACCTTCTCGTTTCCGACAAGGGTTTTAAAATTTCTCTAATAAAATATCGACTAGCAATATTGTAACTTGCCGACAAGTCAGCATGATATTTTTTGCCGTTTCCAAATTCTGCCAAATCTTTTTTATCATTTCTACTAATTTCACCAGAACCATCAAAAGCATATTTTGAAGTTCCACGAGCAAGAACACGACTTACTCTCATTCCGAATTGGT
>AKKQ01000201.1 GCA_000276965.1 Thiovulum sp. ES
TTAACGAGTTCTACTAATTTTTCAATTATCATATTATGGATTCTGATTTGCCATTTTTGATAAATTTTATTCTGCTTTTTACCTAATTTCTTAGTTTTTCCATTTACAGCTTTTTCCCTTTTATCAATTTTTTTCAGAAATTTTACATAATCATTTAGCATATTTCTATCATAATCTATTGTTATGTTTTTATCAGAAGTTGCAAACAGATTATTTTTAATATTTATATCAACTCCTAAAATC
>AKKQ01000202.1 GCA_000276965.1 Thiovulum sp. ES
AAAACGTCGAAGTGGTTTGGGCGGATGAGGAGGAGAACTTACTCGAGAGAATATTGGAGAAAATGGGCGGGGGGCTGATGGGTAAAAACGTAGTGCTGGTAAAGAACATAAACAAAGTCAAGGGATATAAAAGTCTCCTTGGGAAGATCGTGAGTGTTTTAAAGAGGCGCCAAGGTTGCGCGTTTTATGTTCCCGAAAGGCCAGAAGAGTTTAGGAA
>AKKQ01000203.1 GCA_000276965.1 Thiovulum sp. ES
GAGATTTCTGAATTGGAAAATCAAATTGACAAAATTGTTTTCAAACTCTACGATTTAAGTGAAGATGAAATTGGAATTGTCGAAAATTGATTTTTGATAGAATTTAATAATGAGTGGAGGTGTTTTTGGATAAACAACAATCTTTAAAGTCATTAGCAAAAACAAAAAATAGTAATTTAACAGACATTCAAACAGAAATTAAAGGCTCTTTAAACGA
>AKKQ01000204.1 GCA_000276965.1 Thiovulum sp. ES
AATCATAAAAAGTAATGCTTCGTTGTAGATTTTGAGAGTCTCGTTAAAAATTTTAGAGTGAGATGTAATCTTTAATTTTACAGTTTTTGTAATTTTCATTGATTGACACCTCCTCTAATTTTCTAAGATTTTATCCAAAATTTTGGAGGCATCTTGACCTCTCCCAAGCCATCTTACGAAGAGGTTATGGAAGAGGATTGCGAAGCCATTTGTTCAA
>AKKQ01000205.1 GCA_000276965.1 Thiovulum sp. ES
ACACCAAACGAAAATATCCTACTTGGTGGTAGTGTTACTTTTAATTCTGATGGTTCTCTTGCAAGTGCAAACCCATCGACTCTTAAATTTACAGGAAACAACGGTTCTACTGAAAATCAAGTTATCGATTTAGATTTAGGTTCAATTGGTGGATTTGGTGGATTGACTTCATACAATGCTGAGACAAAAACAGCGGGAATTTCTCAAGATGG
>AKKQ01000206.1 GCA_000276965.1 Thiovulum sp. ES
TGAAAAAATGAGAAAATCTTCTGACTCAGATTAAAAATTTGATATTATTTTTTTACTCTAAAAAAAGGATTTTGATGTCTAAAAAAGTTTTAGTGCCTTTAGCTCTCGGTTTTGAAGAACTTGAAGCAGTTGCAATTATTGATGTTTTACGGCGAGGTGGAATTGAAGTTATTGTTGCGGGAGTTGATAAGAAGTCGATT